>DATMMB010000353.1:0-2479 GCA_035569895.1 Solirubrobacteraceae bacterium
CTTTTCGCCCAGCTGCAATGCGCGGAGCCGTAGACCGGAATAGGACGGGTTCGGGGGCGCCCACCCGCCGAGCGCCGCCGAACCCGTCCTGTCGGCCAAATACGATGCGTAGCCAAGTCAGTGACGACCATCAGCCTGAGCCCCAGCCCGCGCCAAGCCACGATCTCGCCCACCGACTTGCAGTCGCGTCCCTACAGTGCCTACTACGCGTCGGGTCACTACGACCGCCGCTATCCCCGTCCCAATGGGCGCATGCTCGCGCTGATACGGCACATCCTCCACCGCTCGGGACTCACCCATGTCATCGACTTCGGGAGCGGCAACGGGCGCTACGTCCTGCCCCTCCTCGCCGAGCTTGCGGTCACGG
Source organism: Solirubrobacteraceae bacterium (assembly GCA_035569895.1). GTDB lineage: Bacteria > Actinomycetota > Thermoleophilia > Solirubrobacterales > Solirubrobacteraceae > Palsa-744. Next base: position 368 of record DATMMB010000353.1, read on the forward strand.
CGACAGCGATCGAGCGTGACGGCGTGGCGCGCTCGCAACTGGCGGAGCGGGCGGCCCGCGCGAAGGTGGCCGCACGCCTGCGCATCCTCGCCAACCTCGACGAGCTGCCGTCGCGCCCAGCGCATCCGTCGCTGGTGCTGACGACCTTTGGCGTGCTCGCCCACATCACCGATCCCCGCACTCGCCTGGAGACGCTCTCCCGGCTCTACGCGATCGCCGGCGGTGAGGGACGGCTCGTAGCGTCGGTGCCCAACAGGACCAGGAGATTCCTCCGAGCCCAGGTCGGCAACCTGCTGACGCGGAAATCTCCCACCGCCCGCATCCGCTACTCGCGCAAGCTGGTGGGCAGTCGTCATTCCTTCGAGTATCACCTCTTCACCACCACGTCGCTGGCGAGCGAGCTGAAATGTGCGGGCTTCAGCATCGAGTCGCTCTACTGCGAGAGCCTGCTGCCGGAGCGGATGGTCACCGCTGGCCCCACGCTGGGTCGCTTCGACGCGCTGCTGTCACGCCACGCGCCGTCATTCCTCGGCTACGGCATCGCCGCCGTGGCAAGCCCGAAGGCATGATCGATCGCATCCAACAAGCCCGCGTCGGACAGCGCAGCCCCCTCGCCGGGAAGGATGAGCGCCGATGAGCCGGGAGCTGGTGATCGGCTCGCTGCGCGCCGCGGGCGTCCCGTTTGTAATCAAGCCCCACCGCGCCGTCGCGCTCACAGCAGAGACCGCCGCCGAGCAGCGGGGCGTGCGCGTCTCGCAGATCGTCAAGTGCATGATTGCCCGCTCGCAGCCCGGTGAGGTGGTGGTGCTCCTGATCCCCGGTGACAAGACCCTCAAGCTCAAGAAGGCCCGCAAGCTCATGGACGGCCGCCCCCTGGCGCTCGTGCCGCCCGAGGAGCTGGCGAGCACATACGAGGTGACAATCGGCGCGATCTCGCCGATTCAGTTCCTCGGCAAGGCACCCATCTTCATGGACCCCACCGTGCTCGAAGAGGAGCTGGTGGACATTAGCTCCGGAGACCCGCTCGCGGGAGTCGAGCTGGCCTCCAAGGAACTGTGCGAGTTTTTGAAGGCGGAGATCGCCGACATCATCTCAACCAGGTCGTAGCTCACCAAGGCGCCCAGCTGCAGGGGCGTCAGTCCGGGATCAGCCCCGCCCCGGTGAATTCGCTCTGCGCCTCGGCGAGCGAGATGTCGGGCGGTGGGAGGATCAGGTCGGAGCCCTCCAGCTCGTCCTCGGCCAGCGGGGCGCCGTGCTCGCGCACGAACGCGAGCAGCTGGTCGTAGGCGCCGCGGAAGCGCTGCTCGTCGCCCGCCTCGACCGCCGCCACGACCGCGTTGTCGAGCTCGTTGACGCGCCCGTCGACGCCGTCGAGGCGGTACTGGTTCTCCCCGGAGATGCGCACGATCATTCCTGGCCACCCTCGGCCGGCGCCTGACCCTCCTCGTCGGCGACGGCGGTGCCGCCCGCCGGTCCCGCCGAGGCGGGCGTGCCGGCGGGGCCTTCGCCGGGCGCGGATATCTGCGGCGCCGCGGCGGGCGGGCCACCCGTCCCGACTTCCGCCTTCAGCTTGGCGAGGTCGTCGTCCACCGCAGAGGTGGAGGAGAGCTGCTTGAGCTGGCGATCGATGTCGTCTTCGCCGGAGCCCAGCGCGGTGATGTCGTCGAAGGTGCCCGCCGCTTCAAGCTCGGTGACGGCGTTGGCGCGGGCCTTCATGTTTTCGGTCTTGTCCACGGCGCGCTGCATCGCGAGGCCCACATCGGCCATCTGCTCGCCCACGCCGGTGGCCGCTTCGGAGATCCGCACCTGCGCGTCAGCGGCGGAGTACTGCGCCTTGATGACCTCCTTCTTGGTCCGGAACGCTTCGATCTTGGCGCGCAGCTTCTGCTCGGAGTCGACCAGTTTCTGCTGCTGGTCCTCCAGTTCGGCGACCTGCGTGTCGAGCGACTGCAGCTCGGTCTGCACGACGTTCTTGCGCTCCAGCGCCTGGCGGGCGAGGTCCTCCTGGCCGCCGGAGAGCGCCTGGCGGGCCTGGGTGTCGAGCTTGACCACCTGCTGCTGAAGCGTGGTCTCCTGCATCTGCAGTCGCTTCTTGGCGGTCACCACGTCGGC
>DATMMB010000354.1:0-3534 GCA_035569895.1 Solirubrobacteraceae bacterium
ATGGGTGCGCACGTAGGTCGACAGGACTGCGCGCGGATCTGCCGGCGCCGGCCCCGGCGCCGTAAGTTGCAGCGCCTGCTGCGTTTCGCCGGCCAACTGGATGAAGGGGGCGATCTCACGTGCCGGCATGGCGCGGTTCAACGCGTAGGCCATCGGCACCGTGCCGATGAGGATCAGCATGATGAGGCCCATGCCCTTCTGCCCGTCGTTCGAACCGTGCGCGAAGGACACTCCGCCGCAGGTGAGGACCAGGATGCCGCGGATCCACCAGGGCGGCGAGGCGCTGCCGCGCGGCTCCTGATACAGATCGCGATTCTTCACCAGTACTCTGAGCAGCAGCAACAGCAGCGCCGCGCACACGAAACCGACCAGCGGCGAGAGCAGCAGGGAATAACCGATCTTGGTGGCCTGCGCCCAGTCGACGCCGCTGGTGCCGTCCCGGCCGTGCATGAGTGCGTTGGCGACACCCACGCCGATGATCGAGCCGATCATCGTATGAGAAGAGGAGGCCGGGAGCCCCAGCCACCAGGTACCGAGGTTCCACAGGATGGCGGCGATCAGCAGCGCGAATACCATCGCGAAGCCCGCGCCCGAGCCCACCTGCAGGATCAGCTCGACCGGGAGCAGCGAGATCACACCGAAGGCTACGGCTCCGCTGGAGAGCAGCACACCGATGAAGTTGAGCGTGCCCGAGTACACCACCGCGACGTGCGGCGGCAGGGAATGGGTATAGATGACCGTGGCGACCGCGTTGGCGGTATCGTGAAAGCCGTTGACGAACTCGAATGCAAGCGCGATAAGGAGCGCCACGCCGAGGAGGAAATAGGGAAGGATCGTCGCGGCGCGCACACCCACACCGCTGATATCGCTGACCAGGCTGTAGCCCGCATAGCCGACCCCGATCAGCACGAGTCCGAGGAAGAGCAGCTGCGTGCTGAGGTTCGGCTTGCGATCGAGGAGCGGGCGGGCTGCGGCAGGCGCGGGGAGTATGTCGGCGGCGGAGCTCATGGGTACTCCATGGGAGGCGCTGTGGTGCGGCAAACCGTGCAAAGCTAGGGCGCCGATATTGCGTTCTGATGACGGGCCGCGGAGGCCCGCGGCCCCCTGACCGGCACCGGTCCGCCGCCGGCGGACTTGTGTTACTTTTGCCCGGCCCCAAATAGCACTAACCCCGGGCTTTACAAAGACTTCCATGGCGAACACCGACAAGCCGTCGCAGTCAGCGGCCGATTCCTTCGACGTCATCGTGATTGGCGGGGGACCGGCCGGTTACCCCTGCGCCATCCGCGCCGCGCAGAACCAGTTGCGCGTGGCGTGTATCGACGAATGGAAGAATAAGGACGGCAGCGCCGCCTTCGGCGGTACCTGCCTGAACGCGGGCTGCATTCCCTCAAAGGCGCTGCTCGAGTCCACCGAGCTCTACCATCGCGCGCGCGAGGAGTTTGCCACCCACGGGATTGGCGTCGCTGGTGTCTCGCTCGATCTCGCGCAGATGCAGAAGCGCAAGGCCGGCATCGTCAAGGGAATGACGAGCGGAATTCTCGCCCTCTTCAAGGCCGCGGGCGTGACGCCGCTGCAGGGGCACGGCAAGCTCCTGTCCGGACGGCGCGTGCAGTTCACCGCTCACGACGGCACGCGCCGCGAGCTCACCGCGCGCCACGTGGTGCTCGCCTCCGGGTCCGTCCCCATCGAGCTGCGCTCCGCACCCTTCAAGGCGCCGCACGTGGTCGACTCCTGGGGTGCGCTCGATCTGGACGCGGTGCCGAAGCGTCTGGGCGTCATTGGTGCCGGCGTCATCGGGCTCGAGCTTGGCAGCGTCTGGCGGCGGCTCGGTGCGGAGGTCACCGTGCTCGAGGCCCTGCCGGATTTCCTCGCCTTCGCCGATCAGCAGCTCGCCCGCGAAGCGTTGCGGCATTTCAAGAAGCAGGGCCTCGACATCCGCCTCGGTGCCAAGGTCACCGGCGCCAAGGTGACAGGCGGCGCGGTCGAGGTCGCCTACAGCGACGCGAAGGGCGAGCAGAAGGTCACCGTCGACCGGCTGGTGGTGGCGATCGGGCGCCGTCCCTACAGCCAGGATCTGCTCGCCGCCGACAGCGGCGTCGAGTTCGACGAGCGCGGCTTCATCAAGGTCGATCACTCCTGCCGCACGGGCGCCGAGGGCGTGTGGGCGGTGGGGGACTGCGTGCGCGGGCCCATGCTGGCACACAAGGGCAAGGAGGAAGGCGCCATGGTGGCCGACCTGATCGCGGGTCGCTACGGCGAGGTGAACTACAAGGTGGTTCCCGCCGTGGTCTACACCGCGCCCGAGATCGCCTGGGTCGGGCTCACCGAGGAGCAGGTCAAGGCGAGCGGGCGCGAGTACAAGACCGGCGTCTTCCCGTTCCTGGCCAGCGGCCGCGCACGCGCAATGGAGCAGGCGGTGGGCTTTGCCAAGATCATCGCGGCGCGCGACGACGATGAGATTCTCGGCGTACACATCATCGGGCCCCTGGCCGGGGAGCTGATCGCTGAGGCAGTGCTCGCGATGGAGTATTCGGCGAGCAGCGAGGATCTGCAGCGCACCATCCACGCCCACCCGACGCTGTCGGAGGCGGTGCACGAGGCGGCGCTCAACGCCGACAAGCGCGCGATCGACTCGCTCAACCGCTAGATCACCCGGCGCGCCTCGATGACGTTGGGAACTCCGGCCAGGCGCCGCAGCACGCGCGCCAGCTGCTCGAGGTCGCCCACCGCGACGCTGAGGGCGAAGTGCGCCATCCCCTGCTCGTGGTCGGTGCGCGAAGTCACCGCATCGATGCTGAGGCGCTCGACCGCCAGGACGTCGGTGATGTCCCGCAGCAGTCCGCGCCGGTCGTAGGCGCTCAGGGCGATCTCGACGCCGAGCGTGCCGGTGTCGGCGGCCGCCCACTCCACCTTCAGCACGCGATCGGGCTTGAGCGCGCTCATGCGCTGCAGGCTGACGCAGTGGCTGCGGTGCACGGTGACACCGCGTCCGAGCGTCACGTAGCCGGTGATCGGCTGCGGCCGCAGCGGCGCGCAGCAGCGCGCCAGCGTGATCGGCAGGTCGCCGACGCCCTCGATCTCGACCGGCGAGCGGCGGCGGCGGGGCGCCGCGCGCGCCGGCCGCAGCACCGGGGCCGGCTCCGGCGGCTGGAACAGCCGCGAGGCGGCGCGCATCAGCTGAGTGACGGTGATCTCGCCCTCGCCGAGCAGCTGGTGGAAGTGATCGAGGTCGCGCGCCCTGAGCTCCTGTACCAGCGTGGCGGTCTGCTCGCTGCGCACACCGATACGGGCGAGCTCGCGCTCGGCGATGGCGCGTCCGGCGCTGCGGTTGTCGCCCACATCCTGCTTGCGGAACCAGGCGCGCACCTTGCCGCGATTGCGCGGGGAGGCGAGGTAGCCCTGCTCGGGGGCGAGCCAGTCGCGGCTCGGCGCTTCGTGCTTGCCGGTGACGATCTCGACGATCTCGCCGTTGGCGAGGGCCCGGGTGAGCGGCACCATGCGGCCGTTGACCTTGGCGCCGCGGCAGCGATG
>DATMMB010000355.1:0-6303 GCA_035569895.1 Solirubrobacteraceae bacterium
CGCTCGATCATCAGGTGCACGTCGAGCATCCCCCCCACCTCCTCGACCTGCTCGCGCAGCGATTCCACCACCACCGGGCCGAGCGTGATCGGCGGCACGAAGTGGCCGTCCATCACGTCCACGTGGATCACGCGCGCGCCGGCGGCCAGCACCTCGCCCACCTGCGCGCGCAGCGCCCCGAAGTCGGCGGACAGGATCGACGGGGCGACCCGCACTCCGCGCAGCAGCTCCCGTGTGCTCGCCGCACTCATTTGCGGATCTCACCTTATCTGAGCCCTTCAGGGCAAGCCGGCACCGACGGCGAAGCCGTTGGTGAAGGACGCAGCGAGCGTGGCGTGCTGGCTGAAACGGGATGCGAGCGAAGCGAGTGTCTCCCGGCTTCGGTACGCGAGCGAGCAAGGACGCAGATCCAGCACCCCATGAGGGGCTCAGATAGGCATCAGCATCGAGTCGCCGCAACTGTTGCACTTGAGGATCGCGGTCGAGGACATCCGCACGATCGTCGAGTGCTCGCCGCAGTTGGGGCACACAGAGGCGAGCTCGAAGCGGTGCAGGCAGTACACGCAGCGGTAGCGCCCCGGCAGGTTGGTGGGGCGCAGCCACGGCTCGGCGCAGTGGGGGCACAGCGGACCGAGACCGGCGGCGGCGGGTTCGCGCTCACCGGCCATTGCGCACCCCCCTGCCGTCGCGCCTCTCGCCCGTGCTCACCGCGATCGCCCCCCGCCCGCTGGCCCCCCGTCGCGCCGGAGCCGCGCGATGAAGAAGCCAGCGGTGCGATCGCGATGAGGCAACGTTTGCACGCAGCGGCCCCGCCGGACGCCGACCCCCGCTCGATCGCACAGCTCGACGCCCAGATCGTCGAGGACGAAGTCGGGATGGGATTCCAAGAAAGCGGATACCTGCTGCTCGTTCTCGATCGTGGAGATTGTGCACGTAGAGTAGACCAGCACACCACCCGGACGCACCACCGCGCCGCCGGCGGCGAGGATCTCGGCCTGCGTGTGCGCCACCCGCGCGGGGTCCTTCGATCCCACGCGCCAGCGCAGGTCGGCGCGCGCCTGCAGCGTGCCGAGACCCGAGCACGGCGGGTCCACCAGCACTCGGTCGAACGGCGCCCCGTCCGCGAGCGGTCGGGTGGCGTCGTCCACCACAACGCGCACGCACTCCACGGCGCGCATCCGCGCGATCGCCCGCCGCAGCTGCTCCGCGCGGCGCGGGTTGCGCTCGAGCGCCACCACCTCCCCACGCCCCTCCATCAGCGCCGCCAGATGGGTGGTCTTGCCGCCGGGCGCGGCGCACAGATCGAGCACCCGCTCGCCGGGCGCCGGCGCCAGCACGCGCGCCGGCAACATCGCACCGCGCGACTGCGCGAGCACGGCCCCCGCGTGCCACTGCGGCGAGCCGTGCACATCCCACGGCCCCTCCAGCACCAGCGCCTCGGGGATCGCGGGATCGCCATGGACGCCCACGGGCAGGACGCCCGTCGGCGTGGCGCCCGTCGGCGGGACGCCCGCGAGCTCGCCTTCCACCGGCGCGACGCCCGCCGCCAGCTGCGCCGCCACATCCGCCGGCCGCGCCACCAGCGTGTTGACGCGCAGCGCCAGCTCCGCCGGCTCGTTGTCGAACGCCATCAGCGCGCGCGCCTCATCGGCGCCGAGCTCCTCCCACCACAGCCGCGCGATCCACTCCGGGTGCGAGTGCTTCAGCGCCGCGCCTTCGGGCGTGGCGTCGTCGAGCTCCGCCAGCAGCGCGGCGCCTTCGCGCGTGGCACGGCGCAGCACGGCGTTGACCAGGGTGTGCCCATGTCCGGCCTTCGCCAGCTCGACCGCGTCGGCGACCACGGCGCGGTCGGGGGCGCCGCCGGTGAACAGCAGCTCGTACAGCCCCAGTCGCAGCGCCGCCACGATCGGCGCGTCGAGGCGCTTCAGCGGCCGTGCGGCGAGCCGCTGGATGAGGTGGTCGAGGGTGCCGCGTCGCTGCACCGTGCCGTACGCCAAGCGCATCGCCAGCGCCCGGTCGCGCGCGTCGAGCGCGTGTGCGTGCGCCCGCAGCGCGATCTCGACATAGGCGGAGCGCTCGAACACGCTGCGCAGCACCGCGTACGCGCAGGTACGTGCGGGAGCCGGCGCCGGCGTGCCCGGCCGTGGGCGGGTGGCGGGGGCTGCGCGCGCACTCGGCTTCGACGGCGGCCGATCGGGCGCACCGGCCGGCGGCCGGCCCTTCAGCATCGACAGCGGCTGCGCGGGGGCACCCGCCCGCGGCCGGCGGGGACCTTCAGAGGGCATGTCCGCGCAGGTAGGCCGCCGCGTCCATCGGCCGCCCCCCGGGAGGTTGCACCGCCAGCAGCTCGAGCGCCCCCGCGCGCGTCCCGTACAGCAGCCGCGCGGGCGGATCGCCGATCGCCACGAGCGTCCCCGCCGGCACGCTCCCCGTGTCGCCCGTGGCGAGCGCAGCGGTTGAGACGCCGAGCAGCGTCCCGTCGGCCCGCGCCACGCGCGCGCCGACGTGCGGGTGCAGCGCGCGCACCCTGCGCTCGAGCGCGGCCGCGCTCAGCGCCGGGTCGAGCAGCCGGTCCTCCGGCCCGATCTTCTCCGCGTAGGTAACCCCCCCCTGCGGCTGCTCGGCAAAGCGCGGTGGGCGCCCCCGCTCCCACTCGTCGAGCACCTGCACGAGCAGTTCGCCGCCCAGCCGCCGCAGGCGCTCCGCCAGCGACCCGTAGGTGTCCTGCGGCGCGATCGCCTCCTCTGCGACGGCGCACACCGGCCCACTGTCGAGCCCGGCCGTGAGGCGCATGATCGACACGCCACTGTGCGGGTCGCCGGCCATGATCGCTCGCTCCAGCGGCGCCGCGCCCCGCCAGCGCGGCAGCAGCGAAGGGTGCACGTTCAGGATCGTGAAGGCGCTCAGCAGCGGCTCCTTGATCAGCGCGCCGAACGCGCACACCACGAGCACCGCCTCGGCGCCGGCGGCGCGCTCGGCGAGCGCGCACACCGCCGGGTCGTTGATCTGCTCCGGCTGCTCCAACGGGAGCCCAAGCTTCCGCGCGGCGTCGGCCACGGGTGGCGGCGCCGAGCGGCGGCCCCTGCCGCGCGGCCGGTCGGGGCGCGTCAGCACGAGCGCCGGGCGGTGCTCGCTCGCCGCCAGACACCCCAGCACGGCGGCCGCGAAGTCGGAGGTGCCGAGGAAGACCGTGCGCAAGTCGCGCGTCAGGCCGACACCGCCGGCACCGCCGCTCGATCGCTCGCCTCCGCGCGGGAGCCCTCCGGCGCCGCCGGCGGCGCGGCGCGGGGACTGGCCGGCGTGTTTGCCCGCGGTGGGCCGACATGCTCCTTCGGCGACGCCGACGCGCAGGACCGGGTGGGTGCGTCCGCCTCCCGCGCCTCGCGCAAGGCGCGCATCGCGTCACGGCGAGCATCGCGCGAGATGCGATCGAGGATCAGCACCCCGTTCAGATGGTCGATCTCGTGCTGGATCACGCGTGCGGGCAGGCCCTCCTCCTCCACCGTGATCTCCCGTCCGTGCGGGTCGCGCGCGCGTACCCGCACCGCCACCGCGCGCTCCACCTCGACGTGCACCCCGGGGAGGCTGAGGCAGCCCTCCTCCTTGACCTCGCGCTCCTCGCTCTCCCATTCGAGCACGGGGTTCACGAGCGCACTCAGCGGGTCGTCCTCGTACGCTTTGTACACCAGCACGCGGTGCAGCACGCCGAGCTGGGTCGCCGCCAGGCCGACACCGAGCGCGTCCTGCATCAGCTCGCCCATCCGCGCCACCTCGGCCGCCAGCCGCTCGTCGAAGCGCCCTACCTCCACCGCGCTCGCGCGCAGCACCGGGTCGCCCAGCTTGCGCACGTGCGCAAGCGCGGCATCGCGGCGGGCGCGCGTCTGCTCGTCGAGCTCCTCGTGCTGCTTCTCGCGCTGGTCGAAACGGTGATGCTGGTCGAACGGGGGATTCTCGCCGGAGGCGAATGCCTCCCCGCTTCGGTCGGAGGCGAATGCCTCCCCGCTTCGGTCGGCGTCGGTGGGCTCCTCGACATCGGTGCTCATCTCAGCCTCGATTCTATTGCGGGTCAACGTCGACGCTGAAGCTCACCCCCGCGTGCGCGCGGGCACCCGCCGCCCGCTGCACCGCCGCGCCGACGCCGCGCACCGCCGCGCCCCGGTCGTTGGCCTTCACCAGCAGCATCCGCCGTTCATGGCCGCGCAGCCGAAAGAGCGTGGCGGGGCCCAGCACCGTGGCCTGCTCGGGCGCGAGCCGCGCGACCCCACTGCCCGCGCGCAACGCCTCGCGCACCGCGCTCGCGGCGGTCTGCGCGCGGTCGGCCTCGGCGGCGGCGCACACCACCCGGATCAGGTGCGCATACGGCGGGTAGCGCAGCGCCTCGCGCCGTTTCAGCTCGTCGAGAAGGAAGCCCTCGCTGTCGTGCCGAGCGGCGTGCGCGATCGCCCGCGCGGCGGGGTCGAGCGTCTGCACCAGCACCCTTCCCTCCCCTCCCCTCCCGACCCTGCCGGCAAGCTGCGCGATCAGTGCGAACGTGCGCTCCTCCGCACGGAAATCGGGGAAGCGCAGAGTGGCATCGGCGTCCACCACGACGCCGAGGCGCACGTCGGCGAAGTCGTGCCCCTTGGCGACCATCTGCGTGCCGATCAGCGCTCCGGCAGGAGCCGCCTCGAAACGACGCAGCAGCGCGCCCACCCCGTCCGCGGAGGAGGCGGGGAGCGCGTCGGCGTCCAGCCTGAAGATTGGGAAGCGCTCGTCGTCTCCCAGCGTGAGTTGCAGCTCGTGTTGCAGGCGCTCGGTGCCGGCGCCGTGGCGGGCGACCGCCGTCGAGCCGCAGCGGCAGCGCTCGGGAGCCCGCTCGCAGTGGTCGCAGTGGTGGCAGCGCACCTGCGACTCGGCGCGGTGGAAGACGAGCGCCACATCGCAGTGCGGGCAGCTCCACACCCGCCCGCAGGAGCGGCAGGAGAGGAAGTTCGACCAGCCCCGGCGGTTGAGCAGCACGATCGCCTTGGCCGCAACGCTTCGCACCTGGGCAAGCGCCTGCACGGTGCCGGGGTGTAGGCCATAGCGCTGCTCGCGCATGTCGAGCAACTGCACCGGCGGCAGCGGACGGTCGTCGACGCGGCGGGGCAGCCGCACACGCGCCACCGCGTGCACGCTCTCCGGCCGCGGCGTGGCGCTGCCGAGCAGCAGCAGCGCGCCCTGCAGCGCGGCGCGCTTGGCGGCGACCTCGCGCGCGTCGTAGCGGGGGTCGCCTTCGTGCTTGTAGGAGGAGTCGTGCTCCTCGTCCACCACGATCAACCCGAGCCGCTCGATCGGAGCGAACACGGCCGAGCGGGGGCCCACGCACACACGCGCCTCGCCGGTGCGCAGCCGCCGCCACTCCTGGCGGCGTTGCGCGGGTGTCAGGCGAGAGTGCAGCACCGCCACCGTATCGCCGAAGCGCTCCACGAAACGACCGACGATCTGCGGCGTCAGGGCGATCTCGGGCACCAGCACGATCGCGCCCATGCCGCGCTCGAGCGTGCCGGCGGCGGCGCGCAGATACACCTCGGTCTTGCCCGAGCCGGTGATCCCGTGCAGGAGCAGCGCCGGCGGTTGGTCGCGGGACGCCGCGGCGGCGTCGCCCGCGGGCCGCCCCGCCCGATCGAGCCGCTGCTCGATCGCTCTGAGCGCCCGCCGCTGGTCGTCGGTGAGCGCGGGGGGCGCGGCGTGCGGCCTCCCCACCGGCTCGTGCCGGGGGCGCGCGACCGCCCGTGAGCGGCGCTTGCGCACGCCGAGCCCGGCGGGCCCTTTGCCGGTCGCGCCGGCCGGCAGCACAAGACGCAGCGCGCGCGCCAGCGTCGAGCAGTACTCGGCCGCCAGCCACTCCGCCAGCGCCACGAGGTCAACCGGCACGCCGAGCTCGAGCGCCCGCAACGGCGCGAGCAGCTTCTCCTCGGCCACCTCGCTGCGCTCGCACAGCCCGGTCACGACGCCCAGCACTTCGCGGCGCCCGAACGGCACCACCAGCATCGAGCCGACACCCACCGCGCCGCCCTCGAGATCCGGCGGCAGGCGATAGTCGAACGGGCCGCGCAGCGCGCGGGCCGTCGTCAGCGGCTCGACCTTGGCGATCTCCAGCGTGCCGGGAGGGGCGGGCACTCCATCACCCTAGATGGGGCACCGGATCGCTCCACGCCGCCTTCAAACCTGCGCGGTGGCCTGTAAACCGGCGGCGGCGCGCAGCTGCTCGGCCTTGTCGGTGCGCTCCCAGGTGAAGTCGTGATCGTCGCGGCCGAAGTGGCCGTAAGCGGCGGTCTTCTG
>DATMMB010000356.1:0-7797 GCA_035569895.1 Solirubrobacteraceae bacterium
CCTGCGCGAATGCACCGAGCTGCCGATCGTGCTGAAGGGCATCCTCCACGCCGACGACGCGCGCCTGGCGGTGGAGCACGGCGTGCAGGGGGTGCTCGTCTCCAACCACGGCGGCCGCCAGGTGGACGGCGCGATCGGCGCCCTCGCCGCGCTCCCCAGCGTGGTGGCCGCGGTGGATGGCCGCTGCGAGGTGCTCTTCGACAGCGGCATCCGCTCCGGCTCCGACGCCCTGAAGGCGCTCGCGCTGGGCGCCCGCGCGGTGCTGCTCGGCCGCCCCTACATCTGGGGTCTCGCGCTCGGTGGCGCCCAGGGTGTGGTCGAGGTCCTGCGCGCGTTCCTCGCCGACCTCGACCTGGCGATGGCGCTCAGCGGGCACGCGTCGATCGACGAGGTGGGGCCGGACGCGCTGGTGGCGCAGTGCCGCTGAGCGGCGCTCGCCGCGGTATGCGCCCCGGGACGCCCGCCGGTCTCATGGCGAGGAGGTCATCGGCCCGCATCTTGCCGATGCACTTACGCGTCATTGGATGCTAGAAAGCTCGGCTGGTACGATGGCATGATGGGCAGGTTGGGGGACCGGCATTGCGCGTGCGCAGGAAGGGCTTGGGCCATTCGTAGGCCCAGCAGGCGTGACGTCGCCGCGCTTTGCGCCGCACTGAGCGTGCTGGCCTTGATGACCGCCTCTGCCTCCGCCGCTCCGACGCTCCTGAGCTGGTTCCGGTCGGCCGCTCCCCCGACGGGCATAGCGGTCGAAGAAGCCACGGGGAACGTGCTGGTCGCCGAGAGCGGAGGGCTCAATGCGGTCGAAGTGCTCGGTGCACGGGGCGGCCGGCCGGGGGGGGCGCCGTCGATGCTGACCGGAGCCGAAACGCCTGCGGAAAGCTTCGCGTTCGAAGGAAGCGTCGGCCTTGGGTACAACGAAGAGTGGGCTGGCGTCGCTGTGGATAACTCGACCAGCGCCGCCGCGGGCTCCATCTACGTGGCCGACCCGGGACATAAAGTCGTCGATCGCTTCGAGCTGAGCGGCGGCCAATTCAAATACGAATCCCAGTTGACGGGCGAACCGGGGGTGCATTTCGTGAGACCCGAAGGCGTGGCAACCGATGCGAACGGCGATGTGTACGTGAGCGACCCTGGCGCCAACACGGTCCGTGAGTTCTCGCCCGGGGGCACAACGGAAATCGCCAGCTTCGCGGTGAAAGGGTCCGAGCGGAGCGTAACGGTCGATTCCAGGGGTGACATCTTCCTGTATGGGAACCCAAACGGTGAGCTCGCGGGACCAGGTCCGGCTGAGATTAGGCGCAGTTCCGACACGACGACGAGCGTCGAATCGGTGATCGCCGTTCCCGAAGTCGAAGGCGCTCGCAACGATGCGATCGACCGTGCGACCGACACGGGTTACGTGGCGATCCACGGGCGGGTGATGGAAGGCCTCGCGATGCCCACCCCGGTGAGGACCGGCGTGGAATTCGGCGCGGGGACGTTGTCGGACAAAATCGAAGGCCTCGCGGTGAACGAAAAGACCGGTGCCATCTATGTGGGTGACGACGGCCTGGAAGAAGTCTTCGTCTTCCAGGGCGCTCCGGCTCGTTTTCCCCTCACCGTGTTCGTCACCGGCGAAGGCGAAGTCACCTCGACGCCCGCAGCGCTCACCTGTTCGGCTGCGGAATGCACGCATGAATTCGAAGGCGAAGTAACGCTGACGGCGGCCAAAGCCGGCGTGGGCTATGAATTCGCTGGTTGGATCGGTTGCAAGCCAATATCGGCGACGACCTGCAGAGTGCAGAGGTCCGCGACCACTGAAGTCACCGCTGTGTTCTTGAAGGCGGGCACGCAAGGCGCGCCGCGCGGCGAAGGGCCCACCGGCAAAGAAGCTAAACCCGGCGCCACCGGAGAAAAAGGCGCCACCGGCGCTCAGGGACCGGCTGGCCCGCCCGGCGCCCAGGGTCCGTCGGGCCCCGCGGGCAAGGTCGAGCTCGCGACATGCAAGACGGTCAAAGGCAAGCAGCGCTGCACGACCAAACTGGTCTCGGGCACGGTGAAGTTCACGACCACCGGCTCCTCCGCCCAGGCAACGCTCTCCCGTCACGGCAGGGTGTACGCGGCGGGGACGGCCCGCACCGCGCGTGGGCACATGAGTCTGCGACTGCTCCCGGTGCGTAGGCTGCAACCGGGCAGGTACACGCTGACGCTGATCAGCGGGACGGGACAGCACGAGCGGATCAGCACCCAGTCGTTCACGCTGGGCTGAGGGCCCTGAAGCGGGCGTCCCGACGGGGAGCGCGCCTCAGGGAGCGCGTGCCCATCGCCAGTGGTGCCGGCCGGAACGAGCGCTAGATTCGACAGATCGTGCCTGCCGAGCCGAGCGAGCTGAACGTCGCCCACCTCGACGCCGACGCCTTCTACGTCTCGATCGAGCTGCAGCGCCGCCCGGAGCTGCGCGGGCTGCCGGTGGTAGTCGCCGGCAGCGGGCCGCGCGCGGTGGTGACGACCGCCAGCTACGAGGCGCGGCGGTATGGGGTGGGGTCGGCGATCCCGGCTTCGCGCGCGCGGCGGCTGTGCCCGCAGGCGGTGTTCCTGCCGCCCGACTTCGCCACCTATCGGCAGGTGTCGGGGCGCGTGATGGGGATCGTGCGCGCGCAGGTGGAGCGGGTGGAGGTGGTGGGGCTGGACGAGGCCTACCTCGACGTGAGCGGGCTGCTCTCCCCGCGCGCGGCGATGCGCCGGCTGGTCGAGGAGATCCGCGAGGAGACAGGGATCGCGTGCTCGGTGGGGATCGGCCCCAACAAGCTCGTCGCGAAGGTCGCCTCCGACGCGGAGAAGCCGGCCGGTTTCGTGGTGCTCACCCGCGAGCAGGCGTGCGCGCGCTTCGCCGGCGCGCCCCCCGGCCTTGTGCCGGGGATCGGGCCGAAGACCGCCGCGCGGCTGACGGAGCTGGATCTGACGACGCTTGCCGCCCTCGCCGCTGCCCCCGAGGCGGTGTTGGTTGAGCGTTTTGGCGCCAACCTCGGCCGCGAGTTGCGCCGCCGCGCGCGCTTCGAACACGATGGGGAGGTTGGCGCCTTGCGCAAGGTCGTGTCGGAGTCGCGTGAGCGCACTTTCGACCACGACCTCCGCGACCCCGCGCAACTGAGTGCCCTGCTGGAGCGCATGTCAGCCGAGCTGTGCGCCAGCCTGTCCGCGCACGGACGCAGCGGGCGTACGATCGGGATCAAGGTGCGCCTCGACGACTTCACCACCGTTACGCGCGCCCACACGCTCGCCGAGCCAACCTGCGACCCGCGGCTGGTCAACTCCATCGCGCAACGGCTGCTGCGCGAGTACGCCCCGCCGCGCCCGGTGAGGCTGCTGGGCGTGCGCGTGGCCGGCCTCGAAAAGCAGGGCACCGACGCCGATTCGCGTGAGGGAAAGCGGAGCAGCTCGCAAACACCGGCGGACAACCAGCTCGCGCTGCCGATGTGAAGGGGAGGTCGTCGCAGGGCAAGAGGACCTCGTCCGTGCACGCGGGAGTGTGCTTGCTGGCGTGCACGATCCTGACGACCCTCACGGACCGTGCGGAGAGCTCAATCCACGAACAGGTAGGTGAATCCCACCGCGCTGGGGCTGAAAACGCGCGAACCGGCGTAGGCGGCGTTCGCCCGCCAGTTGCCTGGCGATGGGGGCGTGAACGGGATCGACATGCTGCCTTCGCTGACCGCTACCTCGAGCGTGCGGTAGAACTGCCACCCGAAGACGGGGTCGAAGCGCTGCACTTCCACCTTCACCGGCCCGGCGGCCCCTGGCGCGACGCGGATCTTGATCGCGACCGCTCTGCCGACGACGCCGTGCTCGGCGCCGAAGGCGATCTTTGTGTGGGTGATCGTGCGCGACTCGCGCGTCAGCGTGAAGTCGCCGGAGGTGTGGTTGCGCGCGGAGACGACCGCGTAGTAGTGGCCCTTGCGCAGCTGCTGCTGGAGCTTCTGCGAGCCGCTGCCGCTGCACGCGCAGGCGAGCAGATTGCCGTTCTGGTCGCGCAGCTGCAGGTTGAATTCCGCGCTCGCCGGCGCGCTCAGCCGCAGGGTCAGGTTGGAATGGCTGGTGACGTCCACCCGGTAAAGGCGCAGCACCTGGATGCCGGCCCCTTCCAGGCGCCCGCTGGAGCGCCCGTAGTTGCCCAGCTCCTGCCCTGGGGTGATCTGTGTGCCGTTGGCCACCGTCACCTGCAGGTGGAAGCGCTGCTCGCCCTTGCGTTCGGGGTCCGGCGTCACCTCATAGCTGTAGATCCCGCCCTTGCCCTGCCCGGGGGTGAACAGCCGGTAGCCGCCGCAGTTCACGCGAAAGCGCGCGGAGGTCCCTTCGAAGGAGCTTGTTCCCGGAGCGAACAGCGCGCCGTTCACGCAGCCTCCCCTGGTCTCGTTGACGAGGTTGATCAGATAGCTCACGCCCGCATGCAGGACGAGCGAGTAGGCCGCGTTGCTGTTCTGGATGCGATCGACCTCGCCGCTCGCGCCGGCGCTGTGCAGCCGTGGCCCGGGCGGCGCGATCGCCGGCGTCGGCTGGAAGACGTTGAGCGTGAAGGAGGCGAGCTGGGAGTTGGCGAGCGCCGCCACGCGGATCTCGTATTCGGTGTTCTTCTGCGCCTTGAAGGACAGCGACGCCTTGCCTTCTTCTTCGGTCCCCTGGCAGGCGACCGGCAGCAGCTGCGAACGCACCGCCTTGTACACGTCGATCGTGCCGTCCAGCTTGCCTCCCGCGGCCAGTTCGACCGCGACCCGCTGCGCCGCGGCGCCGGTGTGCAGGCTGTACCACACCGAGCTCACCGTGTCGGGCACACAGCCCGACTGCGCTTCCCCCGGCACGGTCGTGGCGCCCACGGTCGTGCCTTCGATGCTCGCCGGCAGTGCGTGAATGGCCTGCGCGCTTGCGACTTCGTCGTTCGCCGGCGGCTTCGGGGGTTCGCTCGGCACGGCTCCGGCGGCGGGCGATAGGGCCGCGCCGACCGACAGAGCAAGCGTGAGGGCCGCGGCGCGCAGGAGCCTTGTCATTGGTGGATCGTACGGTGGACTCCAGACGGATAATGCCCGGGTGGCCACGCGCGAGCTGAGTGTCATCACCGACGACGGGGTGGTGCTTGCCGGCGAGGAGGCAGAGCCCGCACCAATTCGCCCTGGTCTTGCCGGCGCGAGCACGGAGGCGGATGCAGGTACAGAACGGTCGGATCCCACCCGCTCGGGGGTGGGCGGAGGTGGTCGGGCTCCCATCGTGCTGCTGCACGGTCTCACTGCCACACGGCGCTACGTGGTGATGGGCTCGCGCCTGCTGGAGCGCTCCGGCTATCGCGTGATCGCCTACGACGCGCGCGGGCACGGGGGCTCCACGCCGGCTGTCGTGGCCGGCGGAGGAGCGGCGGGCGAGGTCGCGTACGGTTATGCGCGGCTGGCGCGCGACCTGGAGGCGGTGCTCGACGCGCTCGAGATTCCCCGCGCCGCGCTCGCCGGCGCCTCGATGGGGGCGCACACCATTCTTCGTTTCGCGCTCGACCATCCCGAGCGCGTGACGGCGCTGGGGCTCGTGACGCCCGGCTTCGACCCTGCCGCGCACCTCGACGTCCCCGGCTCCCCAGGCGGCGCGGGCGATAAGCCCACTCGGACAGTCATCGGGCGGGCGGGATCCGATAACGATCGCGACCGAAGCCCGGGGACACGCGCCTTCGGCGCTGGCCGATTTGGGGATGCGAGCGGAGCGAGTGTCTTCCCAATCGGTCCTCGTTTCGACCCGCTCGCCCGCGCCCTGCGCGAGGGTGGGGTGCAGGCGTTTGCACGCGCTTACGACTTCTCCACCGTGCCCCCCGCCTGGCGCGACACCGTCGAGCGGGTCGTCTTGCAGCGGCTGTCGCTGCATGAGCATCCTGCCGCCGTCGCCGACGCGATGGAAGTCGTGTCCCGCTCGCGGCCCTTCGAGGACTTCGCCGAATTGGGCGCCATCGCCGTGCCCACCGTGGTCGTCGCCTCGCGCGACGAGGTCGATCCCGGGCATCCGCTCGCGCTGGCCGAACGCTACGCGCGGGCGATCCCGGGGGCGACGTTCACAGTCGAGGACGGGGGGCCGCCGCTGCGCTCGCCGATCGCGTGGCAGGGGGGGCAGCTCTCGAAGGTGCTCGTGGAGCTGCTCCGGCACGTGCGTTATACATAAAGCATGACCGTACGTGAGTGGGATGGAGCCAGTTACGACCGCATCTCTGCGCCGATGGAGGCGCTTGGGCGCGCGGTGCTCGACCGCCTGGAGCTGGATGGCGATGAGACCGTGATCGACGCCGGGTGCGGCTCCGGGCGCGTCACCGAGGCGCTGCTGGCGCGCCTGCCGCGCGGGCGGGTGATCGCGGTGGACGCCTCGCCCTCGATGCTCGCCTCCGCGCGCGCGCGGCTGGGGGAGCGCGCGCAGGCACAGGATGGGCGCCCCCCGCGCGTGGCGTTGCGCGAGGCTGACCTGCTGGAGCTAGAGGTGGACGAGCCCGTCGACGCGATCCTCTCCACCGCCACCTTCCACTGGATCGCCGATCACGAGCGGCTGTTCGCGCGGCTGCACGCGGCGCTGCGCCCCGGCGGGCAGCTGGTGGCGCAGTGTGGTGGAAAGGGCAACATCGACGTGCTGCGCGGCGTCGCCAACACGATCCTCGCGCGCGAACCGTACGCCGCGCACTTCGAAGGCTGGCGCGCGCCGTGGAACTATGCGGCGCCCGACGACACCGACGCACTCCTGCGCGGCGCGGGCTTTCAGAGCGCCGCGTGCTGGTTGCAGCCCGCTCCGCAGCAGCCCGAGCACCCGCGCGAGTTCCTCTCCTCGATTGTGCTCGGGCCCCACTGCCAGCAGCTGCCGGCGGAGCTGCGGGAGCAGTTCATGGGTACCGTGCTCGCCGAGCTGGTGGAGCCGGTGGTCGTCGACTACATCCGGCTCAACATCGACGCGGTGGCGTAGCAACCCCGCGCATCAAGTGCTCGCCGCTGCGCGCTCTCAGTGGCGCGCGTGACGTTCGCCGCGGACGAAGCTGGTTGGCGTTGTCGCCGGGCACGACGCCCGGCGCCCGCGGGCGTGTCGGAGGCGCCAGCTCGCGCGGATGATCCCCCCAAAAGAACAGCTTGGCTCGCCCCCGCTCACGCCAGTGCCGTCGAGTCCGTTGCGGCACCGGCTGCCCGATCGGCGGTGAGCGCCGCATAGCGTCCGCCCAGCTCCAGCAACTGCTCGTGTGTGCCTCGCTCCACTATGCGACCGCCGTCGAGCACGAGGATCTGGTCGGCATCGCGCACCGTCGAGAGGCGATGGGCGATCGCGATCGTGGTGCGCCCGCGGGAGAGCTCGTCGAGCGCCAGCTGCACCGCGCGCTCGGTCTCGGTGTCGAGGGCGCTCGTCGCCTCGTCGAGGATCAGCACCGGCGGGTTCCGCAGGATCGTCCTCGCGATCGCCATGCGCTGCTTCTCGCCGCCCGAGAAGCGGTAGCCGCGCTCGCCGACGACCGTGTCGTAGCCGTGATCGAGCGCCATGATCCGGTCGTGGATGAACGCTGCGCGGGCCGCAGCGTGCATCTCCTCATCGGTCGCGTCCGGCGCGCCGTAACGGAGGTTATCTGCGACGGTGCCACCGAACAGATAGCTCTCCTGGGTGACGACACCGACCGCGCCGGCGATCAGTACGGGGTCGATCGGTCCGACATCAGTGAGCGAGGCTCTCAGGATGCGGACGATCGCGACGGCCACGATGCTGCCCAGCGCCAACCCGAATCCGGTCAACGCCAGTCCCTGACGCATGACGAGCATCACGAGTTGG
>DATMMB010000357.1:0-7253 GCA_035569895.1 Solirubrobacteraceae bacterium
ATGTGGGGACATCGTCAATGGCAGCGGCAGCGGCGGCAGCACCGCGGCGAGGCCGCGCAGCGACAGCACGTACGCGCGGCAGGCGGGGCACTCGCGCTGGTGCAGCCGCGCGAGGCGGTAGCGCTCGCCGCGCGGGTCGAGGATGCCGAAAGCGAAGCCGCGCATCAGCGAGCCCTGCTGCTCGCACCAGCGTCCGCCGCCCACCGTCTCCAGCAGCTCCCCCACCTTGCCCGCCACGCCCGGCGCGCCCGCGCCGCGTCCCTCCATCAGCTTGGTCATCCGCGCCTCGCTGATCCCCATACTTTGCGCCGCCTGCGCCCGGGTGAAGCCCTGCAGGTAGCAGAGGCTCGCCGCCTCGCACTCGCGCTCGCTCAGGCGGCTACGCAGCGCTTCGAACAGCTGACGCAGCCGCGCGCGGTCGTCGAGCTCGGCGGCGAGGTCACGTTCGGCGCAGACGGCCTGGCCGCCGCCGGCCCCGCTCCCGGCGATTGCGCGCTCGCTGTCGGAGTCCAGCCGGACCGGGCCGCCGTCCAAGCCGCGCGCACGAGCAGCGCGATGCTCGTCGATCGCCCGCCTAAACGTCACCACCGCCAGCCATCCGCCAGGGCTGGCGACCTCCTCGCCGGCAGCCACCGCTGCGTACAGGCCCTGCCAGGCCTGTACGTAACACGCTTCCAGATCGCCCTCGTCGAGGCGCATGCCGCGAGCGCGCAGCCGGCCGCTCACGCCCTTCAGCACTTCCTCCCGCAGACCCGCGAACTCACGGCGCAGCAAACGCTCGGCGCGGTAGCGGCGCAGTGTTGAGGGACTCATTGCGAGAGACTACGATCTGCGTGAATTCTGCGGGCCAGTGGAATGAGCGCACAGGAATCCCTTGCAAATCGCTACTTTCTGCACGTCCTTCGCGAGACGTGCTTGGCGAAAACGGCACACCCCGGCAACCGCCTCGCGGCGGCTATCGTCACCCGATCGCTCGCTCCCCGACACCAACGGCGACGTCGACCGCGCCGGCGCCCCCGCCCCGCGCGGAGGTGCTGGGCGTCCCGCTGGCGGTGTCCAACTACGGGGAGGTGCTCGACTGGATGCAGGCGATGGTCGCCACCGGCGAGCGCGGGTATGTGACGGCCGCCGCCGTCAACCTCGTGATGAGCGCGCGCGAGCAGCCCGCCACGCGCGCCGCGACGCGCGCCGCGACGCTCGCCGTGCCCGATGGGATGCCGCTGGTGTGGGCGTTGCGAGCGCTCGGCCATCGCACGGCGAGACGTGTTTATGGGCCCGACCTGATGGCCGCCTTCTGCGCGCGGGCGGCGGCGGACGGCACGCCGATGTACCTCTACGGCGGGCGCACACCCGACGCGCTGGAGCTGCTCACGCGCCGCTTGCGCGCGCGCTTCCCGGGCATCGCGATCGTCGGCGGCTGCTCGCCCCCGTTCCGCGAGCCCACACCCGCGGAGGAGCGGGACGCGATCGCCGCGATCGACGGCAGCGGCGCGCAGGTGGTGTGGGTGGGCACCGGCCAGCCCAAGCAGGAGCTGTGGATGCAGCGGATGCGCCCGCGGCTGCGCGCGCCGCTGCTGGTGGGAGTGGGCGCCGCGTTCGACTTCCACGCCGGCCTCGTCCCCCAGGCGCCGCCGTGGTTGCAGCGGGCTGGCCTGGAGTGGGCCTACCGGCTGGCGCGCGAGCCGCGGCGGCTGTGGCGGCGCTACGCCCGCTACAACCCCCGCTTCGTGGCGGGCTTCGCGCGCCAGTACGCGCGCGAGCGTTCTAATCTGCGCCCATGACCATCCCGGAGCACAACGCCGATGTGTCGGTGATCGGCCTCGGCCGCGTCGGTCTGCCGCTGGCGCTGTCGTTCGCCGACCGCGGATTGCGGGTGGTGGGGATCGACAATGACGCCGCGCGCCTGGAGTCGGTGCGCGCCGGCGTGATGCCCTTCCAGGAGCCCGGCGCACAGGAGCTGCTCGAGCGCATGCGGGCCGAGGGCGGAGGGGGTACCAGTCCACTCGTGCTCTCCGAGCGCGTCGCCGACGCCGCGCGGGCGCGGCACATCGTGATCACGCTCGGCACACCGTCGTTCTCGCACATCGAGATCGACATGCGCGACATCCGCTCGGCACTCGACGACCTGCTCGGCGTGCTGGCGCCGGGGCATTCGCTCGTGCTGCGCTCCACCGTGGCGCCCGGCACGACCGAGTTCGTCGCCGGCTACCTCGAAAAGCACCGCGATCTGCGCGTCGGCGAGGACGTGTTCGTCGCGCACGTCCCCGAGCGGATCGCCGCGGGGCGCTTCCTGGAGGAGATCGACACGCTGCCGTGCATCGTCGGCGGCGTCGGCCACGCAGACGCGGCGGGCGCGACGCGCTCGGGCGAGGCGGCGGCGGAGCTGTTCGGCGTGTTCGACGCGCCGATCGTGCACACCACGCCGGCGCAGGCGGAGCTGGCGAAGATCTGGACGAACATCCTGCGCTACACGCACTTCGCGCTGCCCAACCTGCTGATGATGGACTGCGAGCGCCACGGCGCCAACGTGTTCGAGGTGATCGAGCTGATCAACCGCGACTACCCGCGCGGGGGCATCGCCCAGCCCGGCCTCACCGCCGGCACCTGTCTGCGCAAGGATTTCGCCTTCTCGGAGGAGCGCTCGAACGCGCCGGGGATGCTGCTGGCCGTCTCGCGCGTCAACGAGTCGGTGCCGTTGTTCTTGGTGGAGGGGATGCGTCGGCGTCTGGGCACGCTCGCCGACCGCAAGGTCGCCGTGCTCGGCCTCGCCTTCAAGGCCGACACCGACGACGAGCGCGACTCGCTCGCGCACAAGCTCGTGCGCCTCTTGGAGCGCGAGCTCGCCGACGTCGCCGTGCACGACCCCCGCGTCGCCACGCCCACCGCGCCGCTTCAGCAGGTGCTCGAAGGCGCCGACGCGGTGGTGGTGGCCACCAACCACAGCGAGTTTCGCGACCCCGCCACGCTCGCCGCGATCGGCGCGCTTTGCGCCGAGGAGTGTCTGGTCGTCGACCCTTGGAACTGCTGGGGTGCCGGACAGGTGTTCGCGTACGCTTCCGAGCTCGCCACGCTGGGGGCGACCAGCCGGTAGTCCGCAGTCGCCGCGACGCGGCGGACGTGAGCAAAGACCGCGACCCGCCAGTGAAAAGCGGCCGTACGAAGCGGGCGACCGTCGCCGGCGGAGCGATGAGCACGGCCACGCCGGCGCGAGCCCCGTGTCGATCGGAGACACACGGTGCTCGCTGCGGTCCGCCGCACGGGCACGCCGCCGCGGTCGCTGGCGCCCCACCGACGCTCGGTCTACGGTCGTGATCGCTGTAGCGCGTACATAAATCTTTTACAGAAGAACGGAGTAACGACATGAAACTCATAAAGCTCGTCGTGGCGTGCCTGCTGGGAGCCGTGGTCGCCGCCGCGCCCGCCGGCGTAGCAGCCGCGCGCACACCCGATGCGGACTGGTTCGCGCCGCTTGCCACCACCCCCCTCTCACCCTCGCTGCCACCCACATCCGTGAGCCCGCTGCTCGCCAAGGAGCTCGCGGTGCTCACCGACCAGGGCATCTCCACACCGCGCGCGATCGAGACGCTCCAAGTGGAGGGCAAAGTAGCGCACGCCGACCTGCAACGCCGGCTACGGGCCGCCATGGCCGGCGCTTTCGCCGGCGCGTGGTTCGCGCCCGCGGCCGCGCAACTGCACGTCGGCGTGACGTCCTCCGCCGGGCGCCTTGCGGCCGAAGGGGTCGTCGCGCAGGCGAACCTCGCCGGCGAGGTGACGATCACACCGGTGCGCTCGACGATGGCGCAACTGCTTGCCACGCAGCAGCAATGGAACCGCATGCTCGCACGCCTGCTCCCGCAGGGGGAGGCCGCGACTGGGCTCGAACCCCAGCGCAACGCGGTGTCGGTCAAGCTCAGCTCGTCGATGCCCGCCGCACAGCTCGCCGCGCTCAAACGCCGGGCCGCCGCCGCAGGCGTAAACGTCTTCGTGACGGTCGTGAACGGACACTTCGGCGTTGCGCCGCTCGCGAAAACCGTGTGCAAAAAATGGGAAGCGAACGTGGCCAGATGCAACCCGTCGATCACCTCCGGGGTCACGATTCAAAGCATCATATGCAGAGAAGTGGCGATGGAACAGACAGGCGCGGAATTCTATCCCACCGAAATGCAATGCCGGGAACGGAACAGGGTCGGCACAAAAGGCAAATGGCGCCGCAGCATCTCGGTGTGCTCGGCGGGACCGTTGGCGATAAACAGCAACAAAGAACGGGTCCTGCTCACGGCCGGCCACTGCATGGAAGAAACAGGCTTTGAAGGCGAACGGTGGGAAGCGTTCAACGTCGCGGGGGAAGCAAGCGTGATCGGCTCGTCGCTGCACCGCGTCAACGGGGGCGCCAACCCGAACGAAGACAAAGCCGACTTCGGCGACATCTCGATCGAACGTGCCTGGCAGACCGGCAAACCCAACAACCCGGTGCTCGCGGTGACCGCCGAGTGGAAAAAGATGAACGAAAAAAAAGAAGAAACGTCGTATCCAGTGAGAGGCGAGCGCGAACCGATAATCAACGAGGACAATTGTCACGTGGGCCAGACCACCGGCGAATCGTGTGGAGAAATTAGAATGCTCGATGCCGCCTACATCTCCGGCGGACGGTACAAAGAAGGCCTGATCGAAGACTCGGGGGCAGCACTGGAAGCCGAAGGCGGTGACAGTGGCGGACCCTGGCTGTCAACCGAAAACGGCACCGAAGCCTATATGGAAGGCATCCTCAACGGAACTGTGTACGAATGTATAAAAGTGGCCAACAAAATAGGGAAAACATTCTACAAAACGCTGGCCGAATGTGCGACAAGCGCCAAAGAAGGCATCGAAGGCGAATGGGAACGGAAAACCAAAATCAACATCGACTGGACGCCACTCATACAGCCGGTGGAAGGAGCCGCTGAAGGGCCGTTGAAAGCCCTGGGCTTGGAACTGCTCACCAGCGCCAATGAATTGATAAGACGAGCGCCATTCTGGCAAGTCGCTGGTACAAGGCTGGCAGCCGGCAACACGCGCGGCATCGTCGTGAAAGCGACCAAAGAAGAAGCATTTAGGCTCGAAGCCAAAAGCGTCGGAGCCACCGTCAAATGCTCGAAAGTCGAAGCGAAAAGCGGATCGCTGTCCGGCTCCAGCGAAGGCGAACCGGGGACCGCGGGCGCGGTCCTCGTGTACACGGGCTGCACCGTGACCGGCAACGGCGAAGGGTGTAAAGTCACCGAACCGCTCGAAACCAAGAAACTCAAGGTCGAACAAGTCACGGACACGACCGCCAAAAAACTCGACACGCTGTTCAAGCCGGAAACAGGCACCGAACTGGCGACGGCGAAATTCAGCGGTGAAAAATGTAAAATCACGACTACCGCCGTCAAAGGACAGGTGGCTGTCGAAGACATCACCGATCCCGGTGAAGAAGCCATCGAACTGGGAGGGTCCACAAAAGAAGCCAAATCGTGGAACCTGCGCTTCCCGACGACCGTAGTCAAAGAAATCACCAAATACAAAGCTGGCGTGGAAGAAACGGCGAAAGTGGAAGAACTGACCGCGTTCGGGACCGCCGCGATCGATAGCGGCGGAGTCTTAGTGACGCTGTCGCCTGAAGCAAACTGGATTCCCGAGCCGTAGTCACGCGACCTGACAAAATCGACTCGCCGCCGGGGCTCCGGGCACGCTCGGAGCCCCACCGGCGTGGCGGGTCACTCAGAACGTGTTTGAAATATCGGTGCGACCGGGGCGTTCTGGACCAAGCTGGGCGCCGCGGGGCGGCGAAACGCGTGCTGGTGGCACGTGCGATCCGTCACGTGGCGATCCAGCGCAGCGTCAAGGGACACATCCGGGCGTGCTGAGAGTTCAAAACACGTTCTCAGACGGCGCCCCGACACTCGGCGGCCCCGTCTGGAAAGATGCTCGCGTGGCTTTCCCAGTAACCCACCGTCACGCATGAGCCGCGTGCCAGTCGCCGAAGGCGCCGGGCTCGACCGCCCGGCGGACACGCTCGCCGCGGGGGTGGGACACGATGTCCCACCCCTGCCCGCCGCGTACGAAGCCGCCGGGCCGCGCGGACGATCGCAAAATAAAACCTCTCGTCACGCATGAGCCGCGTGCTCGTAACGGGGGGCACCGGCACGATCGGCGCGGCGGTGGTGCGCCGCCTGCTCGCCGACCCCGCCTACGAGGTGCGTGTCTCCGACCAGCGGCCCGCGCCGCAGTGGATGCGCGAGGGGTGCGAGGTGCACACCGGCGACCTGCGCTTGCTCGTCGAGGCGCGGCGGGCGACCGCGGGCTGCTCGCACGTGATCCACCTCGCCGCGATCGTCGGCGGCATCGCCAACTTCCACCGTTTGCCGTTCACGCTCACCGAGGTCAACTCGGCGCTCTACAACGCCGTCTTCCAGGCGGCGCTCGATGTCGAGGTCGAGCGCTTCGTGTACGTCTCCTCCTCGATGGTGTTCGAGCGCGCCACCGAGTACCCCACCACCGAGGCCCACCTGCCCGACTGCCCGGTGCCGCTGTCGGCGTACGGCTTCTCCAAGCTCACCGGCGAGGTGTGCTGCCGCGCCGCGCATGAGGAGCACGGCCTGCCGTTCACGATCTGCCGCCCCTTCAACGCCTACGGCCCCGGCGAGCTGCCCGACGCCGAGCCGGGCATCGCGCACGCCGTGCCCGACCTGATCCGCAAGGTGCTCGCAGGGCAGCGGCCGTTGCAGATCTTCGGCTCGGGTGAGCAGACGCGCACGCTCACGCATGTCGACGACATCGCCGACGGGATCGTCGTCGCGATGGGCTCGCCCGCGGGGCTGAACGAGGACTTCAACATCTCCGCCTCGCGCGAGCTCACGGTCGCGGAGATCGCGCGCATCGTGTGGGAGGCGTGCGGAGAGGAGCCCGAGGCGTTCGCCCTGGAGCACCTGCCGTCGTTCACGGTCGACGTGCGGCGGCGCTGGCCGTCGGTGGAGAAGGCGCGCGAGCTGCTCGGCTGGGAGGCGCGGATCGGCGTCGAGCGGGGGATCGCCGCGACGGTCGCCTGGCTGCGCAGCCAGGCGAATGTAAACGCAATGTAAAAGAGCGGGTGTTGGCATAAGAAATTAAAAGGCCGATAGCCATTGCTATCGGCTTTTAAAAAGTGACACACCACGCACGGCCGCTCTCGGTGAGACGTGTGACCTCGAGCGCCGGTAGGGTTCGCGTTCGCGCGATGACGATGACGGTCCCCCTGT
>DATMMB010000358.1:0-5382 GCA_035569895.1 Solirubrobacteraceae bacterium
CGCCCCCCGCGCCCTCGAGCCCGCCGCAACTGAATCCCCAGATCCAGACGCTCCCGCCGCCTCCCCCGCCGCCGGCCGCTCATCCCGCCAAGCCCCGTCCCCATCCGCGACCGCGACACCCCGCCCCGGTCATCCCGTTCCTGCCGGCGGCGGCGGGACTGGTCGAGCTGCACCCGGTGCTCCTCCCGCCGCCGCTCCCCACGGCGCAGACCAATATTCTACAGCGGCGCTTCGTTGCGACGTTACATATGGACGTGCTCCTATCTAACATCTGGGATCTGGGCGCCAACTTGTTTGCCTCCTCGACACGGCGCACGGATGCTCGCCGGCCCAAGCCCACCAGGACCCGACACGCGAGCATGTCCGGCGCGTTCTACGTGGCGGGCCACTCGATCCGCGCGCGGAGCTCCTCGGCGCCGAGCTCGATCAGCTCGCTGCGCTCCGCCGGGCGGTAGTCGCCGTCGCGCAGGATCAGCCAGTCGCAGGTGCGCTTGGCGGGATCGACGATCAGCACCTCCCCCACCCGGTGGGCGGCGTAGAAGGGGAGCTTCTCCCAGGTCTCGTCGCCGGGGGAGACGATCTCCACCACCAGCGGGGCGCTCGCGTGCCACGTCCCGGAGGCGCCGGGTCGGTGCAGGGCGCTGTCGGGCACGCGGAAGTCGTCCAGGTCCTCGCCGAGGTTGGACTGGCCGACCATTCTCAGGCCCGCGCGCCGGGCGAGCGGCCCGATAATCCTGTGGAGCTGGCTTTCGATGTCGGCGTGCCCGAAGTCGGGGGCGGGAACCATGTGCAGGACACCCTTCCACACCTCATCCATGCGATCAAGACCGGAGCGCCGACGCTGCTCGCGCAGCTCTGCGAGTGCGGGTGGGGGAGGATCCAGCACCAGTGTGCGCATCTCGCCAAGCGTAGCGCGCCCCCGCCAGCGCCACCAGCGCGAAGCCGCACGCCAGCGGCACCAGCGCGCGCAGCGGGTAGGGGCCGAAGTAGGCGCCCTTGGCGAGCGCCTCGCGGTCGCCCGAGTGCAGGATGTCGAGCAGCGCCGAGTGGTCGAGCCCCAGCAGCGTGGGCGCGAGCGCCGCGTACAGCGCCCAGCCAGCGAGTGTCAGCAGGCCGGCGCGCAGCGCGCGGTTGGTCAGCGGCACGCGCGGGGTGACGTAGGCGGCCAACGCGATCGCGCCGCCCGCCGGCAGCAGGAACACCCAGATCTCTCCCCAGCCGCGCCCGAGGCCGTAAGCGGAAGCGATCGTCGGCTGGAAGTAGCCCTGCAAGAGGTGGCGCATCCAGCTCACGGTCTCGGTCTCATACCCGATCAAAGGGTGGGCGATCGCCGCCAGCACCGAGCACGTGAGTGACACGGCGGCGAGCGCGATCGTCGGGCCGGGCCAGCGCTTGAAGGAGATCGCGAGCCCCAGCGCGAGGAACGGCAGCGTCGTGCCGAGGAAGCGCGGGCCGGGCGAGCCGCCGCCGAAGGGCAGGTAGTAGCCGGAGTTGTAGGCGAGGTAGAGCAGGCAGACGGCGACGATCGTGAGTGCCTCGGCGCGGCGGCCGCGGCGGTACAGCGCCACCGTGCCGAGCGCGCCCATCACGAGCACCGGCGCCAGCGTGAAGAGGCCGCGCGAGTCGCCGAGCAGCGTGGCGGCGACGCGCAGCGAGGGGGCGGTGATGCCGAAGAAGCCCGCGTGCTGCTGGGGCACGTTGGCGTAGGCGACGTGTGTGAGCGAGTGGAAGGCGGCGAGGTTGTAAAGCGCGAGCGGGATGAGACCGACCGCGATGCCCGCCAGATAGGCGGCTGGACGGCACAGCGCGCGCAGGGCGGCGAGCGCGTCGCGTCGTTCGGGCGCTATATGCGCGTCGCGGCGTTCGGGCGCCGTGTGCGCGTCGCGGCGCGGCCACCAAAGGCCGCGGGTGTGAGGATGGGACAGCAGGTAGACCCCCAGCACCCCGCCGAGGGTCGCGAGCGGGTACTCGGAGGCGACCGCGTACCCGATCGCCAGGCCGGCGGCGCCGCACAGCCACGCCCGCGGCGGGCCGTCGCGCTCGCGCATCAGCATTACGAACGCGGCGAAGCCGAGGAAGGCGGTGAAGATGTGCGAGAACAGCAGTGTCGAGAGCGTGAGCGCGAGCGTGCCGAGCCCGAGCGTCACGGCGGTCGCCGCGCCGAAGCCGGGCTGCAGGCGCTCGGCCGTGCTCCACACGAGCACCAGCAACAGCAGGCCGGGGAGCACGTTGCCCCACAGCCCCACCAGGTAGATCAGCTCGTCTGCGCGCGGCTCAGCGGGCGATTCGCGCGCCCACTGCCGCGCGCCGATCCCGTTCAGCACGGTGTACCAGGGGAGCACGAACAGCGCGAGGCCGGGCGCGCGCGCCGAGTACCAATGGCCGCGGTAGAAGACCTTGTCGCCCGTGTCGCGCTGGTAGGGGTCGATGTCGGTCTGTTCGTGGTAGAGCGCTTGCAGCAGGTCGTAGTGCGAGGTCTGATTCCAGGAGTAGTCCTCGATCAGCGTCGCGTAGGAGAGGCCCACGAGCAGCACGGCGGCGAGTGCGAGGCGACGTCTGCTTCTGCCTGTGACACGCGCTGCGACGATCGGCTGAGGATATAGGCGTCGATGCGCCGGACGGGGCCGGCCGCAGCTCGGGTCAGCGGCTCGGAGCCCCCGACCCGGCCGGTCGGCATGGGCGGCTCGTGCGCTTCGCTACGATCACCTCAGGATGCGAGTCCTCGTGGTTGGTGCCGGCGGCGTTGGCGCTGCGTTCGCGGCGATCGCGCAGCGGCGGCCGGTGTTCGAGCAGGTGACGCTCGCCGACGTGTCGCTCGAGCGCGCGCGGGCAGTGGTGGCGCGGCTGGGTGAGGCGCCCGGCCTCGCTGCCGGTGGCGCGGGCGGTGCTGGGGGCGCAGCTGGCGCCCGCGGCGGCGCGGAGGCCGGCGGCCGCTTCGCCGCCGAGCCGGTGGACGCCTCCAGCCTCCAGCAACTGGTGGGCCTCATCGAAAAGACCCGACCGGACGCGGTGCTGAACGCCTGCGACCCGCGCTTCAACGAGCCGATCTTCGGCGCCTGCTTCGACACGCGCGTCACCTACCTCGACATGGCGATGACGCTCTCCAAGCCGCACGAACAGCGCCCGTACGAGCTGCCGGGGGTGATGCTCGGCGAGCACCAGCTGGCACAGCACGAGCAGTGGGAGCAGGCGGGACTGCTCGCGCTCGTGGGGATCGGCGTCGAGCCGGGGCTGTCGGACATCTTCGCGCGTTATGCCGCCGACGAGCTCTTCTCGCAGGTAGAGCAGGTGGGGGTGCGCGACGGCGCCGACCTTGTCGTCGAGGGGTACGACTTCGCGCCGACCTTCTCGATCTGGACGACGATCGAGGAGTGCCTGAACCCGCCGCTGATCTGGGAGCGCGAGCGCGGCTTCTACACCACACCGCCGTTCTCCGAGCCCGAGGTGTTCGAGTTCCCCGAAGGGATCGGCGCGGTGGAGTGCGTGAACGTCGAGCACGAGGAGGTGGTGCTGATCCCCCGCTGGGTGGCGTGCGAGCGGGTGACGTTCAAGTACGGGCTGGGGGAGGAGTTCATCGGCGTGCTGCGCACGCTGCACAAACTCGGGCTCGACTCGACCGAGCCGCTGCAGGTGCGCGGCGCGAGGGTGTCCCCCCGCGACGTGGTCGCCGCGGCGCTGCCCGACCCCGCGACGCTCGGCGAGCGGATGAGCGGGCGCACCTGCGCCGGCACGTGGGTGACCGGCGGCGGGCGCGACGGCAACCGGCGCTCGACCTACCTCTACCACGTCGCCGACAACGAGCACACGATGCGCGAGTACGGCTGCCAGGCGGTGGTGTGGCAGACCGCGATCAACCCCGTGGTGGCGCTGGAGTTGCTCGATGAGGGCGCGTGGCGCGGCACGGGGGTGCTCGGCCCGGAGGCGTTCTCGCCGAAGCCGTTCCTGGAGCGGCTGGCGGAGCTGGGCGCGCCGCACGGGCAGCGCGACGAAGCGGTGTAAGGGTGACGGTCACTGACGCGCGCTCCTTATTGCCAGCTACGCCACCGCGGCGGGCGCGGCGACGCTCCGGGTAGGGGCTTGCCGGGCGTTCCTGCGGCGTGTCGCGGCTCTGCCCGCTCGCTTCCGCTGCCGGCGCTGGGGACAATGGTTGGGTTGAAAAAGAATGAGGAGCGGAGCGCCCTGGTGACGCTCCGCTCCTGTGTCTGCCCCAGGGCAGTTTTGAAAGCCTCAGAACTCCACTCGCTCGGGAACGGGGCCGGTCGGCGGCGGCTGCTCGAGCAGCCCGGGCGGCGCGGTTTCGGTTTTGCGCGAGAAATACTCTTTGAAGACGGGCCGCGAGACGAGCATGATCACGCCGCCGAGGATCATGCCGCCGATGCCCATCCACAGCGGCAGCGTGATGCCGAGGATTGGCTTGGAGGAGACGTTTTCGGCGTGGCCGTAGTAGAACGCCGCCTTCACCCCGATCCCGAACAGCATCAGCCCGCCTAGCAGCGGGCCGAGGCCCAGCAGCAGGAAGTTGCGTGCGCTTTCCATCAGGTCGTGGCGGTAATACCAGCCGCACGCCACGCCGGTGAAGCCGTAGTAGAAGCAGATCGGGAAGCCGATCGCGGTGAGCGAGTCTTCGAGCACGCTTTCGGAGAGCAGCAGCAGCACGATCGTGATGGCGACCGAGAGCAGGCCGAAGCCGAGCGTCGAGACGGTGGGGGTGAGGTAGCGTTTGTGGACGCGCGAGAGCAGGCTGGTGACGGCTTTCCAGTGCGCCATCGAGAGCGTCGTGCGGGCGGTGGGCAGGATCGTCGTCTGTGTCGAGGCCGACGCAGAGGTGAGCACCGCGATGATCAGCAGCTTGTCCAGGCCGCTCCCCAGCACGCCGCCGCCGAGCGCGTTGAGAATGTCCGCCTGGTTTTCTTTGGTGGTGAGAAAGCCCGTCCCGTGGAAGGACTGCGCAGCCGCTGTCACGACCACGTAGATCAGCACGAGCAGGATCGTCGAGACGACCGCGGCCTTGCCCGGGCCCTCGGCGGGGTCCTCGGACTCCTCGTTGACCGCCACGCCGGAGTCCCAGCCCCAGTAGATGAAGACCGCGAGCAGCAGCGCGACGACGAGGTCGCCGAAGCTCATCGCGAACGGGTTGATCCAATCGAGCGAGGGCTTGATCGAGCCGGCCGGCGGATGGCTGCCGTAGACCTTGACGAACGCGACCACCGCGAACAGCCCGAGGATGAAGACCTCGGCGCTGAGCAGGAACTGCTGGATGCGCGCCGAGAGCTCGATCCCGCGGTAGCAGATCCAGGTCATGATCGCGATCCACAACACCGCGCCGATGATGATCGCCGCTTTGGATTCGCCGAGTTCGCTGAAGCCGAAGAGCTTGAACGT
>DATMMB010000359.1:0-2956 GCA_035569895.1 Solirubrobacteraceae bacterium
CACCCCGTGCAGGCCGCCTGAGACCTTGTACCCCCCCCCGTCGCCGAACTTCCCTCCGGAGTGCAACACGGTGAGCACCACCTCCACGGCGGGGCGGCCCTCCTTCTCGTGCATGGCGACAGGAATCCCGCGGCCGTCGTCGACGACGGTCACCGAGTTGTCGGGGTGGATCGCCACCGACACCTCCGAGCAGTAGCCGGCGAGCGCCTCGTCCACAGAGTTGTCGACAACCTCGTACACGAGGTGGTGGAGGCCGAGCACACCGGTCGAGCCGATGTACATGCCGGGGCGCTTGCGGACGGCCTCCAGGCCCTCCAGCACCGTGATGTCCTGAGCGTCGTAGCTCCCGTTCACACCGGCGCTATCCGAGCCGGCTCCCGTGAGCGCGTCTTTGCGGTTGTCCGCGGCCAACTGGCCTCCATCCATATGACGTGAGAAAGCCCCGGAATCCGACCTCGACGGAGCGGACCGGGGCAGGGAAGTTGTCTATCGGAACGATAGCACAAACGGGTCCCGTCCACCCTCGCCGGGGGCCTGTAAACCCCTGTAAAATGCAGGGAAAACGGCGCTTTAGCACTCACCCGGCGCGACACCGCAGCTTGTGCAGCAACCGCTCGCCGAGGGCGCCGTTCAGACGGTCGAGCAGATCGTTCTCCAGCAGGGCGAGCTCCGCCGCCCACACGGCCGATTCGCAGCGCACCGTCAGCACCCCACCCCGCTCGGCGACGGGGGCGGCGGCGGCGGCGATCGCCTCACCGGCGGCGGTCCCCCAGCACCCCTGCACGCGGGCAAGCGTGCTGGCGGGAGCGAGCGTCGCGGTCAGCTCCCCCAGCGCAAGCGACAGCGTCCGCGGCGCCCGTCTGGCGGCGCTCACGCCGCGATCGCCTCCTGCAAGATCGCCCCGGGGGAGATGCGCAGACGGGCCGGCGCGGGTGGGGTGGATGGGCTGCTCATCCCGGCGCGCCTCAGACCAGCGCCGGGCACGTGGGCGAGATCGGTGGTGGCAATCACGCTCTGCCCGCCGCTCGCGAGCTCGGCGGCGAGCAGCTCGCGCCGCTGGAGGTCGAGCTCGCTCATCACGTCGTCGAGCAGCAGCAACGGGGTGCGGCCGCGGTGCTCGCCGAGCACCGCGCGCTCGGCGAGCAGCAGTGCCAGCAGCGCGAGACGCAGCTCGCCCTGCGAGCCGTAGCTGCGCAGCTCGCGTCCGTCACGCGCAAACGCCAGCTCGTCACGGTGTGGTCCGTGCGCGGTGAAGCCGCGCTCGATCTCCCCCTGCAGACGCTCGCTCAGCTCAGCCTCGAACTCCTCCACTCCGCGGGCGCGAGAACGCGGACGGTAGCCCACGCCAAGCTCACCGTCAAGGCCGAGCTGAGCGCCATACAGCGCGACGGGCCCACTCAGCAGGCCCACGGCGTGCTCGCGGTCTTCGCGCAACGCGATCGCGTTGCGAGCCAGCTCGCGGTCCCATGTCGACAGGGAGGAGCGCGAGGCGCGCCCGGCGCGGATTCCCGCCAGCAAGGCGTTGCGCTGCGCCAACGCCCGCGTATACGCGCGTCTAGTGGCGGCCCGCGGCGGCCATAGCGCCGCCACCAAACGATCTAGATGCGCACGGCGGGCGGCGGGGGAGCCCTTGAGCAGCTCCAGGCGATCGGGCACGAACACGCCCAGCAGTGGGCGGGTCTCCACGTCGAGCAGGCGCTCCGTGGCCACCCCGTCGCACGACATGCGCTTGGCCCACCGCCCGTCGCCGTCGACTCCGCAGGCGACGGCGAGCTCGTGCCTGTCTGCGTCATCTTCCACCGTCACGCACACCCGCGTGGTCTGCTCGCCGAAGCGGATCAGCTCGCGCTCGGCGCGGGCGCGCAGCGGATGACCCGTGCAACCGAAGAAGAGTGCCTCGAGCAGGTTGGTCTTGCCGGCTCCGTTGGGCCCGTGAAGCACTGTCAGACCGTCGCCAAAGCGCGCCTCGGCGCGCGCGTATGTGCGGAAGTCCCGCAGTGAGACGCCTACTACACGCACATCACGCGTTCAGCCGGATTGGCATGACCAGGTACACGAAGTCGCCAGCTTCAGGGGACTCGATCAGGCCGGGGCGCAGCGGGCTGATCAGCTTCATCACGAGCTCATCGGTGTCGACGCTTTCCAAGCCGTCGCGCAGAAACTCGGGATTGAAGCCGATCTCGAATGGCTCGCCGTGGAAGGGCACCGGGATCGTCTCGCTCGCCTCACCGACGTCTGGGGTCTGCGCCGAGATCGTCAGCTCGCCCTCGCGAAACGCCAGCCTCAGCGGCGCGTTCTTCTGAGCAAGCAGGCTGACGCGGCGCACCACGCCGGTCAGCTCGGCGGCGGAGAGGGTCAGCTCATGGTCGGCGGACTCGGGGATCAGCTGCCGGTAGTTGGGGAACTGACCATCGATCAAACGCGACGACAGCACCACACCGTCGAGCTGAAACACAACTTGGCTCTGATCTTGACCTACCATCAGCTCGGTGCACTGGTACTGCTGGACAATGCGGGCGAGCTCCTGCAGCGCGCGAGCGGGGACGTTCGCCTCGAAGGCGGCGCTCAGCGCGGTGTCGAGCGTGGTGCGTCGCACGCTCAAGCGATAAGAGTCGGTGGCCACCATCCGCAGCTCTCGATCGGCTGCCGATATCAGGATTCCCGTCAGCACCGGCCTGGTCTCGTCATGTGAGGCCGACCGGGCGACGCGCTCGATCGTCTGCACAAAGGCCTCCGCGGGCAGCTTGACGGCGGTGTCGCCGACCGACGATGGAAGCGCGGGAAAGTCCTCGGCGCGGAGCGTGCGTAGGTGAAAACAGGCACCGCCACACAGAAGCTCCACGTCCTGCTGAGCGGGCCGCAGCTCAATCGTGACCTCCTCCGCCGGGAGCGAGCGAGCGACGTCGAGCAGTAGGCGCGCGGGCAGCACGACCTGGCCCGAGTGAGCGATCGTGGC
>DATMMB010000360.1:0-7497 GCA_035569895.1 Solirubrobacteraceae bacterium
CCTCGCGAGAGCGGATCAGCGCGCTCGCGGAGGAGATCCGGCTCGCGATGGTCGAGCGGGACCCGAACGACTCGAAGAACGTGATCGTGGAGATCCGGCCCGGGACGGGCGGCGACGAGGCGGGGCTGTGGGCGGGGGACCTGTACCGGATGCTGAGCCGCTACGCCGAGCGCCGCGGCTTTCAGGCCGAGCCGCTGGAGGCGGGGGAGGGCAAGTACACGTTCGCGGTGAAGTCGCAGACGGGCCGGGCCGGCGACGGCGCGGCGCCGGGCGAAGGCCCCTACTCGGTGTTCAAGTGGGAGGGCGGCACCCACCGCGTGCAGCGCGTGCCGGCGACCGAGTCCCAGGGCCGCATCCACACCTCGACCGCGACCGTCGCGGTGCTGCCCGAGGCCGAGGAGGTGGAGGTGCAGATCGACCAAAACGACCTGCAGATCGACGTCTACCGCTCGACCGGCCCCGGCGGCCAGTCGGTCAACACGACCGACTCGGCGGTGCGCATCACGCACAGGCCGACCGGCATCGTGGTCGCGATGCAGGACGAGAAGTCCCAGCTGCAGAACCGCGAGAAGGCGCTGCGGGTGCTGCGCGCGCGCCTGTACGAGCGCGCGCGCGCCGAGCAACAGGCGGAGCTGGCGGCAGACCGCCGCGCGCAGGTCGGCACGGGCGACCGCGCGGAGAAGATCCGCACGTACAACTACGGCGAGCGGCGCGTGACCGACCACCGCGTCAAGCTCACCACCCACAACCTCGACGCCGTCCTCGAAGGCGAGCTCGACGAGCTCACCCAGGCGCTGCAGGCGGATGAGAAGCGCCGCTTGCTGCAGGCGCAGACAGCGGCACACGGGTGAGACGGGAGCGGGTGCAGGGGGGAGGAGGGGGAGGATGCCCGCCCGCCGACGGCGCGGCTGAGCAGGGGCCACGCCCGCCGGCGCGCCGGGCGGCGACCGCGCGGGAGGCGCTGGACGGCGCGCTGACGGCGTTCACCGCGGCGGGCCTCGACACGCCGCGGTTGGACGCCGAAGTGCTGCTCGCCGACACGCTCGGCGTCGATCGCGCGCGCCTGCACACCGACCCTGACCTTGTGGTGGAGGGCGCGGCGGTGCGGCGCTTTCAGGATGCCGTGCGCCGCCGCGCGGTGGAGCGCGAGCCGGTCGCGTACATCACGGGAAGGCGCCACTTCCGTCGGTTGGAGCTGAACGTGGACCGCCGCGCGCTGATCCCGCGCCCGGAGACGGAGCTGCTCGTCGAGGTCGGCCTCGCGCTGCCGCGCGGGGAGCGCGTGCTCGACGTGGGGACCGGCAGCGGCGCGGTGGCGCTCGCGCTGAAGGACGAGCGGCCCGACCTGCGGGTGAGCGGCAGCGACGACAGCGAGGCGGCGCTCGATCTCGCCCGCGCCAACGCCGCGTGGCTTGGCCTCGAAGTCGCGTGGCTGCAAGCCGACCTGCTCGAAGGTGTGCCCGACGAACACGACGCGCTGCTGTCGAACCCCCCATACGTGGCGAGCGCCGAGCGCGCGACGCTCGCGCCGGAGATCGTCCGCCACGAGCCGCCGCAGGCGCTGTTCGCCGGCGCCGACGGCCTCGACGCGATCCGCGCCCTGACCGCGCAGCTGGCGGGCCGCCGACGCATCCGCCTCGCCGCGATCGAGGTCGGCGCCGAGCAGGCCGCGGACGTGGGCGAGCTGCTGCGCGCCGCCGGCTTCGCGACCGTGCGCGCCGAGCGGGACCTCGCCGGCGTGGCGCGCGTGGTCGTCGGCGAGCGCGGCTGAGCGCCCGCCGTGTCCCGCCGCCCTGGCGGGGTTGAGTCGTTGCCCCCGCCGTGTCGCGCCCCAACCGTGCGCTTGAGGAAACGCGCGCTCTGGTATTGACAAGCTTAAGTGGATGATGTACGGTGTATGCCGAAGTCATCCCCAACGAGATGACCTCGACGACATAAGGGTTGGGTCGTCCCCCGCCGTCGGGGCGGGACGCGAGAGAGGAGCCATCGCCTCGCGAAATGAGGAGTGAATCGGCGTGGTTTCCAAGGGAAAGCTCGCGGGCAAGGCCGCGCGCGCATACAACGGCAACGGCAAGGTCGTGGTCGTGCCGGCCGCGCGCGAGGAGCACAGCGACCGGCTGGCCGACATCCAGCGCTCGCGGCTGATCACCGGCGCGATCGGCGCGATCGAGCGCCACGGCTACGCGCAGACGACGGTCGCCCACATCACCGCGCGGGCGAGCGTCTCGCGCCGCACCTTCTACGAGCTGTTCTCCAGCCGCGAAGAATGCCTGATCGCGATGTTCGCGAACCTCGTCGAGCTGATCGCCGTCGACGTGCGCGCGGCCGAGCTCGAGCACCTCCCATGGCGCCAAAGGGTGCGCGGCGGGCTCAGCGCGATCCTCGCGTTCTTCGACCGCGAGCCGGCGCTCGCGCGCGTGTGCGTGGTGCAGGCGCTGCGCGGCGGCCCGCAGGTGCTGGAACTGCGCGAACGTGTGCTCGCCGGCCTCGCCGCGGTGGTGGACGAAGGCCGGGCGGAGGGCCCGCGCGGCAAGGAGCACACGCCGATGACGGCCGAGGGGCTCGTCGGCGCCGCGTTCGCGATCGTGTACGCGCGGCTGCTGCGCGAAGAGCGGGCGCCGCTCACCGGCCTCCTCGGCGAGCTGATGGCGATGATCGCGCTCCCCTACCTCGGTCCCGCCGCGGCGCGCCGTGAGCTCGCGCGCCCCGCGCCGGCGCCGGCGCGCCGTGCGCGGCGCGCCGAGCAGGACCCGCTGCGCGACATGCCGATCCGCCTCACCTACCGCACCGCGCGCGTGCTGGAGGGCGTTGCGACCTACCCGGCGGCGAGCAACCGCAGGATCGGCGAGTTCGCCGGCATCGCCGACCCCGGCCAGATCTCCCGGCTGGTGCGTCGCCTGGAGCGCGTCGGGCTGGTCGCCAACGTCGGCGGGGGCCACGCCAAGGGTGAGCCCAACGCGTGGACGCTCACCGACTGGGGCGAGCGGGTGACGCGCAGCCTCCACGCGCACGCCTCGCGCGAGCGCGAGCGCGAGGCGGCCTGAGCCGCGCACGGCGCCGTTCGGCCGCGCCGCGAGGATGTCCTCCCGGTGTGGCCGCTCCCGGCGTGGCCGCGTCGCAGGGCGTGGCTTGCGCCGCGGGTTCGTGGCCGCAACGTGCCGAGTCCCGTCGGCGGCGCCGGCCGGGGCGGGTGGGGCCGCGAGCGCGTGGAATACTGCCGCCGTGCTCGACGCGCACGACGCGCGGCGCCTGCGCGAGTGCGTGCTCGCCGGGGGCGTCGCGCTCCTCCCGACCGACACCGTCTACGGCCTCGCGTGCGACCCGCTCCAGCCCGCGGCCGTGAAGCGCCTCTACGAGCTGAAGGGCCGCCCTCCGGCGCAGCCGGCGGCGATCATGTTCTTCGCGCTGGCCCCCGCGCTCGCCGTGCTGCCCGAGCTGGGCGAGCGGGAGCGCGCCGCGCTGGCCGCCCTGCTCCCCGGACCGCTGACGCTGCTGCTGCCAAACCGCGCGCGCCGCTACCCGCTGAGCGGCGGCGGCGAGACGCTCGGCCTGCGCGTGCCCGCGCTGGCGCCCGCGCTCGCCGCGCTCGGCGCGGTGGATGTGCCGGTGCTGCAGTCGAGCGCCAACCTGTCCGGCGGCCCCGAGGCACGGCGCCTCGAGGACGTGGCCCCCTCCGTGCGCGACGGCGCCGCCCTGGAGCTCGACGGCGGCGAGCTGCCGGGCGTCGCCTCGACCGTGCTCGACCTGCGCGAGCACGAGCTTCACGGCCGCTGGCGGATCGTGCGCGCGGGGCCGGTGGGGGAGGCGGAGCTGGAGAAGGCGCTGGAGGCCGCGGACGCAAGCCCGTAAGCGCGGTCGTGGGGCACGGATGCCCCACGCCTCCCAGGCGTCGCCGTAGCGCTTGCCTGCGCGGATGCGAGCCAAAAGATGACCGCCGTGCAGGGCGCGCATTCGACGTCCGCGCCTGCGATGCTGTCCGCGGGCTGATGGTCCGCCGAGCAATATCTGACGGTCCGGTGCAGCCGCTTCGCGGCGGTCTGCGCCACCTGCGGTGCTCGCCGTGCTGCAAGCACGGCTGCGCTCGCATGCGTCGCATCCCATCCGCGAATCGACTACCCCGATCCCGCCATCTATCGCTCGACGAACCATGACCACGCATCAGCTCGACGCGCTGTACGCCTTCGTGGCGGCCGCCACCGTCACCGCGCTGCTGACGCCGCTGACGATGCGCCTCGCGCACGCCGTCGGGGCGATCGACACGCCGCGCGAGCGGGGCCTCTCCGAGCGGCCCACGCCGCTGCTCGGCGGGCTTGCGATCTTCGCCGGGGCGCTCGTCGCCGGCCTTGAGTGGCTGCCCGACGAACGGATCTGGCACGGGATGCTGATCGCCGCCGCGTTCATCACGTGCGTGGGCGCGCTCGACGACCGCTTCGACCTGCCGCCGCTCGTCAAGCTGATCGGCCAGATCGTCGCCGCGCTGATCGTCGTGCACTACGGGATCGCCGTCGAACTGATCACGCTGCCGTTCGTCGGCGCCCTGCACTTCCCCAACGCCGGCGGCGCGATCACGGTCGTCGGGCTGGTCGCGCTGATGAACGTCGTCAACTTCTCCGACGGCGTCGACGGCCTCGCGGCGGGCGTCTGCGCGATCATCGCGCTCGCACTCGCGATCATCTCCTTCGACCTGCAGCGCTGGGCGCCCGGCGTGCTGGCCGCGATCATCGCCGGCGTCTCGCTCGGCTTCCTGCTCTACAACTTCCCGCCGGCGTCCTCGTTCATGGGCGACTGCGGCGCCAACCTGCTCGGCCTGCTGATGGGCTGCCTGACGGTCGAGGGCGCCGTCAAGACGGAGGTCGTGCTGTCGTTCGTGCTGCCCTTGATCCTGCTCGCGGTGCCGTTCCTCGACACCACCTTCGTCGTGCTCAAGCGCCTGAAGCACCGCCGTCCGATCTACGCGTCGGACTCCGAGCACTTTCACCACCGCATGGCGCGCATCGGCTTCAGCCGGCGGCGCACGATCGCCTACCTGTACGGGTGGACGCTGCTGCTCGCCGGCTTCGCGCTGGCGCTGCGCTTCGTCCCCTACTCCAACCACAAAGGCCACCTCTACCTCGGCTGGACGCTCGTGATCGCCGCGCTCGCGCTGCTCGTCGCCGCCGCCTCCGTCTACCTCGTGTACGTCCTGGAGATCCTCAAGTTCCGCCGCCTCGACGCGATCCGCCTGCGGCGGCTGCGCCCCGAGGCCACGCCCGCCCAGATCGAGCGGGACATCACCGAGGATTTCGAAACCGGCGAGTTTCAGACGATCGCCTCGTGAGCGCGACTTCTTCGGTGTGCGCGTGTCCGTCCCGATGATGCCCCGTCGTGCCGCCCGCCCGCGCCGCCTGCTCCCGGCGGCGCTGATGCTGCTCGCGCTCGCGTGGCTGGTGGGCGGCGCGCACGCCCAGGCGCCGCCGCCGGGCGCGCCCGCCCCGGCTCAGTCGCAGGGCGGCGCCGAACAGCCCGCCCCGGCCACCCGCGAACTGGCGATCGGGATCGGCGAGCAGCACCCGTGGATGTTCGGCGACCCGCGCTTCCGGACGCTAGGCATCCGCTACGCGCGCATCTCGATCGGCTGGGACGCGCTCTCGCACCCCAAGCAGAGCAAGGCGCTCGCCGCCTGGCTGCGGGCCGCCCACGAGGACGGCGTGCAGCCGCTGATCGCCTTCGAACACTCGTGGGTGCCGGGCCGCTTCCGGCACCTGCCGAGCGCGGCGCAGCTCGCCGGGGTGGTGCGCACGCTGCGCGAGCGCTACCCGTGGCTCACCGACTTCGCCACCTGGAACGAGGCCAACTACTGCGGCCAGCCCACCTGCCACAGCCCCGGTCTCCTCGCCGCCTACTACCGGCGGATGAGCGCCGCCTGCCCCTCCTGCCAGATCCTCGCCGCCGAGCTGCTCGACGTGCCGGGGATGATCGCGTGGGTCGGCGAGGAGCGCCGCGCGCTCGGTCGCGAACCGGCGATCTGGGGCCTGCACAACTACCTCGGCGCCAACCGCCTGTCCGTCGCCTCCACGAAGGCGCTGCTGCGCGCCACCCACGCGCAGATCTGGTTCACCGAGACGGGCGGCGTCGTCGCCCGCCACAACCACACCGCCCACGACTTCCCCGAATCGCCTGCCCACGCCGCCGAGGTCACCCGCTTCGTGTTCGAACGGCTCGTCCCGCTCAGCCCCCGCATCGCCCGCGTCTACCTCTACCAGTGGGGCGCCGGCACGAGCCGCCGCGAACCGTGGGACTCCGGCCTGATCGGCCCCCACGGCAAGCCCCGCCCGGCGTTCTGGGTGCTGGTCCGCGAGCTGCGCAAGCTCGGCCAGCTGCCCGCCACGCCGGCGGCGACGGCGCTGTACGCGAAGGCGTCGCACGCACGGGGGTGAGGAGGGCCTCGCACACGCGGGAGTGAGGAGTGCCTCGCACACGCGGGAGTGAGGAGGGCCTCGCACACGCGGGAGTGAGGGTTTGGGCCGGGTGTTGCTGTTTGTTTCCCGGCCCTAACCAGCTTTATTTTGTGAAGTGGTCTTTATTGCGGCCAGCCGCGAGGTCACGGCCGCTGAGCGGCGAACAACATTGGGATCGTGTTTTTCCTGCGTCCCGCCGGCGGCCGAACCGCGAATGCTCCGTGTCTACCAGTACTCTTTGCAACGCGCTTTGCCGGCAGCGAGGCGCCGGCTGGGAGCCGAGGCGATCATGCGAAACCCTGACACGACCAATGACGGCCGCACGGACAGCCGCGCGCGCCGGGTGCTGATCCTCTCGGCCGACGTGGGCGAGGGCCACGCGGCCGCCGCCCGCGCGCTCGCGGAGCAGATCGAAAACGCGCCGCAGGACGCCGAGGTGGAGGTGATCGACGGCCTCGCGGCGATGGGCCGCGTGCTGCGCCAGGTGGTGCAGGACGGCTATCGCGTGCAGCTGCGGTTCCTGCCGTGGAGCTACTCGCTGGTGTACTGGCTGCTCGAGCGCGTCGCGCCCGTGCGCTGGCTGACGCGCTGGCAGCTGCGCCTGTTCGGGGCGCGTCCGCTCGCGCGGCGCATCGCCGAGCACGACCCCGATGTGGTCGTCTCCACCTACCCCGCCGTCACGGTGGTGCTCGCGCGGCTGCGCCGCACCGGGGCGGTGCGCTGCCCGACGGTCGCGACGATCACCGACCTCACCGGCCTCTTCTTCTGGGCGCAGCCGGGCATCGACATGCACCTGGTGATGTATGGCGAGTCGATGCCCTCGGTCGAGCGGATCGCCGGCGAGGGCAGCGCCCGGCTGGTGCGCCCGCTGATCTCCGCCGAGTTCCTGCGCCCGCGCTGCCCGCTCGAGTCGCGCCGCGCGCTGGGGCTGCCCGAGGAGGGCCGCATGGTGGTCGTCTCCGGCGGCGGCTGGGGGGTCGGCGACGTCGAAGGCGCCGTGCGCGAGCTGTGCCGCGTGGAGGAGGTGTCGAGCATCGTCTGCCTCGCCGGGCGCAACGAG
>DATMMB010000361.1:0-5393 GCA_035569895.1 Solirubrobacteraceae bacterium
CGACGCCTCACCCATCGGCCAGAAATGCGCCACCCCCGCCGTACCTTCGACCGCCTCGGGGTAGGTCTCGGCAGAGGCCGTCAACGGCAACGCGAGTAAGAAGATCGCCGCCACCGCTATCGAGCAGTCCGGCCACCGGCCTCGATCTGTGCGCTCTCGCCTCATCGATTGCCACCTTCGCCGCCCAACCGCCTCAAGTCAAGAGGTCACGAGCTTTCCATTACAGATTTGTCCGCAAAATGCGGATGGTTCTACAGGCGAAGATAGGTCTATATCCGATTTGTTGGCGTGATTCGATCAGAGCGAGGGCGAGTCGGTCAGGGCACGACGGTCTCCCCTCCTGCCCCTTCCCCCGCCTACTCCTGGCCGCCCGCGGCCCGCGGCCCAAATGTGACGCGCGCGTCAGGAGGAGGAGGAGGAGGAGGAGGAGGACTCCTCGGCGGGCTGCGCCGAGGCCAGCGTGGCCGCGCTTGCCGCGCGCATCACGATCACCTCGCCGGGGAC
This sequence comes from Solirubrobacteraceae bacterium, assembly GCA_035569895.1. Taxonomy (GTDB): domain Bacteria; phylum Actinomycetota; class Thermoleophilia; order Solirubrobacterales; family Solirubrobacteraceae; genus Palsa-744. The sequence continues at coordinate 505 of DATMMB010000361.1, forward strand.
GTTGGTGAGCAGCCATGCCACCGCCTCGGGCGTGAAGCCCTCGTCGGAGCTGTCGGCGCCGGCGGCCACCACGATCCGGTCGAAGTGCTCGTGCGCGATCAGCTCGCGCAGCGCGTGACGCACCGTGCGCCCGCGCTCGATCCGCGAGTCCACCGGCACCCCCACGCGCGCGGCCCGCTGCTCGATCGTCTCGAGCATCGGCAGCGCGATGTCGCACTCGCTGCGCAGCGGCACGTCCACCGACACGCGCAGCGGCACGAGCGCGAGATACACCGGCATCAGCGTCGCGCCCTCAGCGCGCGCCAGCCGCAGCGCCGCCGCCAGCGCCGGTTCGGAGAGCCCCTCGCCGGTGAACGGGAACGCGATCCGGCGCACCCGCTCGCGGCCCCGCAGCGCGCGTTCGCGCCGCCGGCGTTCGAGCAACACGGCGGCGGCGAATCCGGCCGCCAGCGCCACCACGATCAGGATCGCCGCGAGCGGGGTCACAGCGCCGCCCCCCGAGCACGCGGCGACGGTCCCACGCCCACCGCCCGCGAGCCGGGCGCGCTCCTGCGCTCGCCGCCGATCCACTCGCGGCCATTCACAGTGGCGCCCCCTCCTCCTCGGCGGCGTCGCTCACGGGCAGCAGCGTGCGGTCGGCGACGAACCGCAGATCCACCCCCGGCAGACCTTTCATCAGCTGAAACGGCAGCGCCGGCTGGGTGAGGCGCCGCCAAGCGTTGCGCGGTTTGGGGGTGCCCATCAGCATGTAGGTGGTGCCGCGGTCGCGCGCCACCCTGATCGCCGTCTGCGAGACGTCGTCGGCCTCCTCGATCAATAGGTGTGCCCCCAGCACCGACGCCAGCCGCCGCAGCGCCTCCAGCTGCTCGCGCTCCTGCCTGCTCGGGGTCGCGCCAGGGGGGCGCACCACCAGCAGGTCGAGCTCCGCGCCCAGCCGCTGCGCGGAGCGCCATGCGCGGCGCACCACCCGCTGCGAGCGCGGCGTCGGCGTCACCAGCGCCAGCAGCCGCTCGGAGATCACCTGCGGCGCCGCTCTGGCGACCAGGCTCTCCTCGCGCCGGCGCCCGGCGGCGGGGGGCTCCCGACCGCGACGCTCGAGCTCCACCCCCTCGGCCACCTGGCGCAGCGCCGTCTCGCGCAGCGCCGCGAGGTTCTCGATCTTGAAGAAATTGCCGAGCGCCGCCTGCACTCGCTCGGGCCGGTACACCTTGCCGGCGCGCAGCCTGCCGATCAGCGCCTCGGGGGTGATGTCCACCAGCACCGTCTCGTCCGCCGCCGACAGCACCGCATCGGGGATCGTCTCGCGCACGCGCACCCCCGTCAGCTGCGTCACCTGGTCGTTGAGGCTCTCCAGGTGCTGCACGTTCACGGTCGAGTACACGTCGATCCCGGCCTCTAGCACGTCGCGCACGTCTTCGTAGCGCTTCTCGTGCTTCACCCCGGGGGCGTTGGTGTGCGCGAGCTCGTCGATCAAACACAGCTCCGGCGCGCGCGCCAGCAGCGCGGCGAGGTCCATCTCCTCGATCTCGGTGTCGCGGTAGCGCACGCGCTTGCGGGGCACCATCTCGAGACCCTCCGCCTGCGCGACGGTCTCCATCCGCCCGTGCGGCTCCAGGTAGCCGATCGCCACGTCGCGGCCCGCCTCGGCCTCCGCCCGGCCCTCCTGCAGCATGCGGAAGGTCTTGCCCACGCCCGCCGCCATCCCAATGAAGACCTTCAGGTGCCCCTTCTTGCCCGGCATCGCCCCATTGTCGTGGACGTGGCGGGGAAGTGCCGCGTGGGATAGCCTGCCAGCCGTGTCTGACCCGCTGCTGGGTGCGATCTTCGTGGCGGGCGTGATCGTGAGCCTCGGCGCCAGCTGGGTGCTGGTCACCACGCTCGAGCGTGTCGGCGCGCGGCTCGGGCTCTCCGAGGCGCTGCTGGGGATGCTCGCCGCGCTCGCCGCCGACGCGCCCGAGGTCACCGCCGCGGTGACGGCGCTGGCGCGCCACGACACGCACATCGGCGCCGGCGTGGTGATCGGCTCCAACGTCTTCAACCTCGCCGCGCTGCTCGGGCTGGCGGCCGTGGTCGCCGGCCGGATCGTGCTGCACCGGCGGGTGATCGAGCTGGGCGGCGCGGTCGCGCTGTGGGTTGCGGTGGTCTGCCTGCTCGTGGTGGTCGGGGTCCTCTCGCCGGCGGCCGGACTGCTGGTGGCGCTGGCGGTGTTCGCGCCCTATCTGCTGCTGCTCGGCGCCAATGTGGAGCGGCTCGCGCGCCTGCGCTTGCCCGGCACATGGGCCGGCTGGCTGGCGGCGGCCGTGCTGGAGGAGGAGCAGGAGCTCGAGGTCGCGATCCACCCCTCCCGCGGGGGCGCGCGCGACGGCGCGCTGGCGGCGCTGGCGGCGCTGGCGGTGGTGGGCGCCAGCATCGCGATGGAGCGCTCCGCCTCCACCCTCGGCGCCCGACACGCGATCCCCGGGATCGTGGTGGGCGGCGTGATCCTCGCCGCCGTCACCAGCCTCCCCAATGCGGTCGCCGCCGTCTACCTCGCCGCCCGCGGCCGGGGGGCGGCGACGCTCAGCACGGCGCTCAACTCCAACGCGCTCAACGTGATCGCGGGGCTCTTGATCCCGGGGGCGATCGTCGGCCTCGGCGCCCCGTCCGGACCGACGACGTTCGTCGCGATCGGCTACCTCGGCCTGACCATGGCCGCGCTGGCGATCGCCTACCTCGACCGCGGCCTGCGCCGCCTTCCCGGCGCGCTGATCGTCGCCGCCTACCTGGCGTTCGTGCTCGTGCTGGTCGGAAGCGGCTGAGACGCCCGTTACGCTTCAGGCGAGTCATTTGAGCACCGTGATCACACCCCCGCCGCCGCCGCGAACGCTCCCGCCCGGCCCGGCGCTGCCCGAGCCCCCGCGCCGCCCGTGGTGGCTGGCCGGGCGCGTGCTGCTTGGCGGCCTCGGGATCGTGCTGCTGGTGGGCGCCGCCACCGTGATGCTGGCGCGCAACGAGGTGAGCAAGGTGGTGGCCGCGCTGCGCCAGAACAAGGCGGTGACGGTCGCCGCCAACGTCCTGCCGGCGGCGCCGAACGGCGCGCCGGAGACGCTGCTGCTGGTCGGCAACGACGAACGGCCGCCCCCGAAGGATAACCCCCCTGGGGAAGTGCTGCCGCACTCCAACGAGATGCTCTTGGTGCGGATCGACCCGAGCAAGCCGACGATCGCGATGCTCTCGATCCCGCGCGAGCTGTGGGTGCCGTTCACGCGCCTGAACGGGCAGATCGAAGAAAACCGCATCAACTCGGCGTACACGTTCGGCTACGAGGAAAGCGGCAAGACCACCTCCGGGGGGGTGAAGCTGATGGTGGAAACGGTCACCAAAGACATCGGCATCACGCCCAACCTCGTGTTCGTCACGAACTTCAAACGCTTCAAGCGCGCGGTGGATGAAATCGGGTGCGTGTACATGACCGTCGACAAGCGCTACCACCACGTCAACGAACCGGGCGGCGAACAGTACTTCGAAATCAACCTGCAGCCCGGCTACCAAAAGCTGTGCGGGGAAGAAGCGCTCCAATTCGTCGCCAACCGCCACGAAAGCACCTCGCTCGACCGCGATGCGCGCGACCAGCGCTTCCTGCTCGCGGTGAAGGCCGAGTATGGGCCGACGCTTTTTGAAAACCGGGAAAAGTTCGAGCGCATCGTCGGCAGGGCGGTCGAAACCACCCGGCTCAGCGAAGCGCAGGTGCTGCAACTGCTCGAGCTGCTCGTCGAATCGGCCAGTAAGCCGGTGCGCCAGGTGCCCTTCCACGTCGAGTTCGTCGGCAGCCACGACACTGCCACGCCGCAGCAGATCGAAGAAGCGGTGCACTCGTTCCTGAACGGCACGACGGCGATCGCGCCCCACCGGCTGCACGGCCCGCACCGGCCGTCCCACACCACGCACCGCCACCACGCGCCGCCCCCACCCGAACCCTCGCTCGGGCTCTCCCCCACGCCGCTCGCGACGCTCGCCGAAGCGCGCGTGATCGGACCGCGCCTGCCGTTCGCTGTGGAGGCGCCCCATTCCCAGGTCACGACCGCCGAATCCGAAGCGGACGCGGTGCGCCGCTACGACATCCGCGGGCCGGGCGGCCAGCTCTATCCCGCGTACGTGATCGTCGTCGACCAGGGCGAACTCGGGCAGTTCTACGACGTGCAGGGCAGCGCCTGGACCGGCTCGCCGCTGTTGTCGGACCCCACCGAAGAAATCTCGATCCAAGGGCGCACGTACAGCCTCTTCTACGCCGGCGAACACCTGAAGACGATCGCCTGGCGCGAAGGGAGCGCCGCCTACTGGATCGAAAACACGCTCACCAACGCGCTCTCGCCGCAACAGATGCTGGCGATCGCGCAGCAGACGCAGCCGGTGTTCGGCACGACCGTCGCCGCCCACGCGCGGCCGGTGAGCACCCGCGGCTTCCGGCTGCCGCCGCCGGCCGCCAAGAGGGCGAGCACGCTCGTCAAAGCCGGTGTGCTGCTCGGCTTCCTCGGCCTCGCGATCGTCGCGCTGCTGGGGCTGTGGGCGATCCTCCGCCAGCGCGAGCTGCGGGCGCTGCGCGAGCAGGTGGCAGAGGCGGTCGCGCTCGAAGCGCGGCGGCCGGCGTCTCGATGAATCGTTCACCGAGCGACCACGGCCTCGCGAGCGGCGACCGCATCGGCGCTGGCGGTTTCAGGCCCCTAGCAGGTTGTGCACGATCAGGTCGATCAGCTTGATGCCGATGAATGGCGCGACGATGCCGCCGAGCCCGTATATCAAGAGGTTGCGCCGCAGCAGCGCGCTGGCGCCGATCGGGCGGTAGCGCACGCCCCGCAGCGACAGCGGGATCAAGAGCGGGATCACGAGCGCGTTGAAGATGATCGCCGAGA
>DATMMB010000362.1:0-5834 GCA_035569895.1 Solirubrobacteraceae bacterium
GCCTGCCCTCCCCCAGTCCAGATCGGGGTCGATGCCGAGCACGATCATGGGGAGTGATTCTGCGCGGGCAGTCGGACGCCTCTATCTGAAAGAAGAGGGGCCCGACCGAAGCCGGGTGACACGCGCCTACGGCGCGAGTCCCCGTTTCGGCCAGCCCGCCTGCGGCGGGCTGCGCCACCCTCTCGCCCGCCACGGCGCTGCGCCCGCGACCCACAGGTCGTTGAGCGCGACCGCGTCCTTGTAGGTGTCCATGCACTCCCAGAAGCCCTCGTGGCGGTAGGCGCGCAGCTCGTCGTCGGCGGCGAGGCGCTGTAAGGGCTCGCGCTCGAACACGCAGTCGGGCGTCAGGTAGGCGAGCGCGCCAGCGCGCAGGCAGAGGAAGCCGCCGTTGATCCAGTGCTCGGAGCGGGGCTTCTCGCGGAAGCCGAGCACGCGCCCGTCCTCGCCGCCCAGCTCGGCGACGCCGAACTGCAGCTCGGGGCGCACCACCGTGATCGTGGCGAGCGCGCCGTGCGTCTCGTGGAAGCGCAACAGGCGCGCGAGGTCGACGTCGGCGAGACCGTCCGCGTAGGTGAGGCAGAACGTGTCCCCGCCACCGCCCCCCGCGTGCGAGCTGAGCCAGTCGCGCGCGGCGGGGGCGTCCGCGAGCAGCTTGACGCGCCCGCCGGTGGGCGTGTCGCGGCCGGTGTCCACGCAGCGCACCTGCACGCTCGCCGGCCAGCGGTGGGCGGCGGCGAAGCGCTCGACCAGCTCGCCGCGATAGCCAGTGGCGAGTAGGAAGCGGCGAAAGCCCTGCGCGGCGTATAGCTCGATCACGTGCTGCACGATCGGGCGCCCGCCAATCTCGATCAGCGGCTTGGGGATCTCCCGCGTGCGCTCGCGCAAACGGGTGCCGCGCCCGCCGCAGAGGATCGCGACGGGCGGCAAATCAGCCAACGGCGCGCGCGTGCTGGTCGAAACGGGGATGCTCGCCGGAGGCGAGCGTCTCCCGGCTTCGGTCGGCGGGCACGTCGAAGTTGGCGTGCACCGCGGATACGTCGTCGTTTTCTTCCAAGGCGTCGATCAGCTTCATCAGCTTGACGACCTGGCCTTCGTGCTCGATCGGCACGAGCGAGGAAGGGCGGTGGGTGAGCTCGGCGCTTTCGAGCTCGACACCGGCCTCCTCCAGGGCGCGGCGCACGGCCGTGAAGTCGCCCAGCGGCGTGACCACTTCGAACACTTCGTCGTCCTCGGAGATGTCCTCGGCGCCGGCCTCCACCGCGACGAGCAGGTCGTCCTCGCTGTAGCGCGAGGCGTCGAGGACGATCACGCCCTTCTTCTCGAACAGGTACGCCACGGAGCCGGGCTCGCCGAGCGAGCCGCCGAATTTGGTGAAGAGGTTGCGCACGTCGGGCCCGGTGCGGTTGCGGTTGTCGGTGACGGTCTCGATCAGCAGCGCCACGCCGGCGGGGCCGTACCCCTCGTAGATCACCGTCTCCAGCGCGTCCGCGTCGCCGCCCTCCCCCGTGCCCTTGGCGATCGCGCGTTCGATGTTGTCCTTCGGCATCGACGCCGCTTTGGCCTTGCGGATCGCGTTCTCGAGCGCCGCATTTGAATCGGGATCCCCTCCGCCCTCGCGTGCGGCGACGGTGACGGCGCGCGCCAGCTTCGTGAACGCCGCGCCGCGGCGGGAGTCGACGATCGCCTTCTTGTGCTTGATGCTCGACCACTTGGAGTGTCCCGACATGGCCTAGAGCTTAGGATGCGAGGCGCATGGGCGTTGTCTCCCCCGAGATCTTCAAGGCGTACGACATCCGCGGCCTGTACGGCGAGCAGCTCGACGGCGACACGGCCGAGCTGATCGGCAGAGCGTTCGCGCGGGTGCTCGGCCAGCTGGAAGGCAAGCCGGTGAGCGAGCTGCGCGTAGGGCTCGGCCGCGACATGCGCCTCACCGCGCCCGAGCTGGCGGCGCGCTACAAGGAGGGCCTGCTCGCCGAGGGCGCGCATGTGCTCGACGCGGGGCTGGTGGGCACCGAGATGCTCTACTACCTCGTCGGCTCGCGCGCGCTCGACGGCGGGCTGATGTGCACCGCTTCGCACAACCCGAAGGCGTACACAGGCGCCAAGCTCGTGCGCAGGGGAGCGCTGGCGCTGTCGGGCGACAGCGGCATCCAGGACATCCGCCGGTTGATTGAGGCCGGGCTCGACGGGGATGGGCGGGCCGCTGGGGAGCCCACCGCCGGGGGGGCCGGTGGCACCGCGGGCGCGGCGAGCCCCGCCCGCGGCACGGTCGAGCAGGTGGCCGTCGACGCCGAGTTCCAGGAGGCCGCCTTGCACTTCGTCGACGCCGAGGCGATCCGCTCAGCGCCGCGGAGACTGCAGGTCGTGGTGGACGGCGGCAACGGCATGGCCGGGCCGATGGTGGGGCCGCTGCTGGAGGGCCTGCGCCTCAACCTGATCGAGACCTACTGGACCCCGGATGGGAGCTTCCCCGACCATGAGCCCAACCCGCTGCTGCCCGAGAACCGCAAGCTCATCATCGAGCAGGTGCGCGCGACCGGCGCCGACCTCGGGATCGCGTGGGACGGCGACGCCGACCGCTGCTTCTTCATCGACGACACGGGCGCGTTCGTCGACGGCGACTTCCTCACGGCGATGCTCGCGCAGTCGCTGCTCGCGCGAAGCCCCGGCGCGGCGATCCTCTACGACGTGCGCGCCTCGCGTGCGGTCGCCGACACGGTAAGGGAGGCCGGAGGCACCGCTTATGTCAACCGCGTCGGGCACGCGTTCTTCAAGTCGCGCATGCGCGAGGAGGGCTCGCTGTTCGGCGGCGAGGTGTCCGGGCACTACTACTTCCGCGATTTCTACTGCGCCGACTCCGGCACGCTGCCGGCACTGTTGATCCTCGAGCAGCTCGCGACCACCGGTGCGCGCATGTCCGAGCTGCTGGCGCCCTACCGCGAGCGGTATTTCATCTCCGGGGAGATCAACTCCGAGGTGGCAGACCAGCAGGGCAAGATCGAGGCGCTCGCCGCGCGCTACGCCGACGCCGAGCAGTCGCGCCTGGACGGGATCTCGATCGACTACGAGGACTGGCACTTCAACGTGCGGCCCTCCAACACCGAGCCGCTGCTGCGCCTCTGTTTGGAGTCGCTGCGCTCGCGGGAGGACATGGAACGCCGCCGCGAGGAGGTGCTGGCGGTGATCCGCGCATGAGCCCCGCAAAGCGCGCATCGGCGGCGAGCGGGACGGCCAGGGAGTCGGGGGCGGCGCCGGTGGAGCTGGCCGAGCGAACGGTTGAGCCTGCCGCCGAGGAAGCTCCGACCGGCGACACCGCACGGGACACGGCGGCGAGCGAGGCCGCAACGTGGGAGCGAGCGGCGGCCGCCGGCGTCCACCGCCTCGCGATCCCCACCCCGTTCGCGGTTGGCCGCGTCAACGCCTATCTGATCGAGGACGAGCCGCTGACGCTGATCGACTCCGGCCCCAACTCCGCGAAGGCGCTCGACGAGCTCGAACGGGCGCTCGCCGCGCACGGGCACGCGATCGAGGATCTGCAGCTGCTCGTGATCACCCACCAGCACATCGACCACATCGGCCTCGCGGCGATCCTCGCGCGCCGCTCGGGCGCGCGTGTGGCGGCGCTGCGGGGCCTCGACCGCCGCCTGCGCGACTTCCGCGATGAGGCCGACTACGACGACCGCTTCGCCGCACGGATCATGCTGCGCCACGGCGTGCCGACCGATGTGGTGACGGCGCTGCGCGCGGTGTCGGCGAGCTTCCGTGCGTGGGGCTGCCAGGTCGAGGTCGACCACGCGCTCGCCGAGGGCGAGGAGCTGAAGCTGCGCGACCGCACGCTGCGTGTCCTGCACCGCCCCGGCCACAGCCCCTCCGACACGATCTTCCACGACGAGCACCGGCGCCTGTTGATCGCCGGCGACCACCTGCTCGCGCACATCTCCTCCAACCCCCTGCTCGCGCGCCCGCTCGAGGTCGAGGGCGACTACAACGGCCCGCGCCCCAAGGCGCTGATCGCCTACCTCGACTCGCTGGCGAAGACGCGCGCGATGGACCTCGAGCTCGTGCTCGGTGGCCACGGCGCACCGATCACCGACCACGTCGCGCTGATCGACGAGCGCCACCGCCTGCACGTGCGCCGCGCTGAGAAGATCCACGGCCTGCTGGCGGAGCGCCCACGCACCGCCTACGAGCTCGCGTACGAGATGTGGGGCAACATCGCGGTCACGCAGGCCTACCTCACGATCTCCGAGGTCCTCGGCCACATCGACCTGCTCCTGCGCGACGGCCGCGCGGTGGAACGGGTCATCGACGGGATCGCGCGGTTCGAGACGGCTTGACCGAACCAACACACGACGCGGCGTGGCACGATCGCCTCAGTCCCCCACGACGCTCGCGCGGCGGCGCGCCACGGCGACGAGGAACAGCCGATGCAGCCGGTCGTCGCCGGTGAGCTCGGCGTGGAAGGCGACCGCCAAGCGGTTGCCTTCGCGGGCCGCCACCGCGTGGCCGTCGACCTCCGCAAGAATCTCAACGTGGGGACCGTGCTCGGCGATCCACGGGGCGCGGATGAAGATGCCACGTAGAGGTGGGCCATCGATTCCCCGCATCGGCACCTCCGCCTCGAAGCTCTTGATCTGGCGCCCGAACGCGTTGCGCCGCGCGCGCATCTCCATCAGCCCCAGGTGGTCGCGGTCGAGCAGGATCAGCCCGGCACACGAGCCGAGCACCGGAACCCCATCCCCCGCGCGGCCATCGCGCGCTGGGACCTGCTTGGGGATGTCGTCGCCGGCGGCGCTCGAGGAGGGTCCCGGCGCGAGCGTGGGCGCGCCGCCAATGAGCTCGCGCAGCGGCTCCGCGAGGCCCTCGCGCTCGATGCCCAGCGTCATCGTGGTGGACTCCCCTCCGGGGATCACGAGCCCGTCGAGCCCCTCCAGCTCGGCGGGCGTGCGCACCTCGCGCACATCAGCGCCCAGGCGTCGCAACATCCGCGCGTGCGCTTCGAAGCCGCCCTGGAGCGCGAGCACCCCCACCAGCGGCGAGGGCGGCCGGGCGTGCGGGTCAACGTTCACTTTTCGAGACCCGTGCGCAATCGTATCTACACTTAGGCCCCGTATAGACCATCGCGCACCAACTTGAGAAATTGCATATACACCCACCCTCCTCGCACTCGCGCGGCACGCCGCCCGGTAGGCGCCTCGTGCGGCACGCTGCGCGAGGCGCCTACCAGCCCCGCGAGGCCAGCAGCTGCTCCTGCTCGAGCTTGGAGCTCTCGAGGCTGACCATCGCCGTGCCGAGCCCGCGCGAGGCGGCCGCCACCCGCGCAGGGTCCTGCCAATGGGTGGTGGCCTCCACGATCGCGCGCGCACGCGACGGGGGGTCCTCGGACTTGAAGATGCCGGAGCCGACGAACACGCCCTCGGCGCCCAGCGCCATCATCAGCGCGGCGTCGGCGGGCGTGGCGATGCCGCCGGCGCAGAAGAGCACCACCGGCAGGCGACCCTCGGCGGCGACGCGGCGCACGAGGTCAAGCGGCGCGGCGTGCTGCTTGGCGGCGCTCGCCAGCTCGCCCTCTTCGAGCGCGCCGAGCCGGCGGAGCTCGCCGCCGATCATGCGCATGTGGCGCACCGCCTCCACGATGTCGCCGGTGCCGGCCTCGCCCTTGGAGCGGATCATCGCGGCGCCCTCGCCGATCCGCCGCAGCGCCTCCCCGAGGTTGGTGGCGCCGCACACGAACGGCACCTTGAACGCCCACTTGTCGATGTGGTTGGCCTCATCGGCTGGAGTCAGCACCTCCGACTCGTCGACGTAGTCGACCTCCAGCGCTTCCAGCACCT
>DATMMB010000363.1:0-4181 GCA_035569895.1 Solirubrobacteraceae bacterium
GTGCGCCGCGATTGGCGCCGTGACGACGCGCTGCTCGATCGTCTGGGGCATGGGGGATAGGGGTGGCGGAGCCCGCCCCCCCAAATCTCTCGATAGACGGAACGGGTTGGCTTGTTTATACGCCACGACACCCGCGCCGCATGAGTTGAGTCCTTGGTCTAAGATTGGCGCCTTGCTATCAAGTCATTAGAACCATTCGTCAAAGGCTGCACGGCGGCTCGGTTTGGTGTACGGTTTATGTAACGTATTGTTCGCGGTAGGGAAAACGTTGTCCTACGGTGGTTAGTTCCACCAAGCCGGTTAGCAAAGGGGGCGGGCGGGGAGATGTCAGCCAAGATCGCGGTGCTGGGCCTGGTGATCGAGGAACCGGGCCCCGCTCATCGACTGACGGCGAAGTTGCGCCAACGGCTTGCGTCGGCAAGCTTCGTCGACTCGAACGTGTATTCGGCGCTCACGCGGCTGGAGCGCGACGGGTTCGTGCGGGCGATCGCCGAGGACGACGCTCAGCAGGCGGACGGCGGGTCTGACCCTGGCGCGCGGACTGTGCCCCAGAGGACCGCGGATCCCCAGGCGACGGCTGCGCGCTCGCGGCTGGCGGCGGTGGGCCGGCGGGGCGAGGAGGTGGGACTGCGCCGAGCCGCCCCCCGCCGCACGCCCGGGTCGCGTGCGGACTCGCGCTCCTTCGAAGCGACGGCGGCCGGCGTGCGTCACTTCGAGGAGTGGCTGCTGCGGTCCTCGACGGCGCCGCCGCTGCGCGACGAGCTGCACATGAAGGTGGCGCTCTGCCAGCCCCACAACCTCCCGCGCCTGGTGGAGCTCGTGTACGGTCAGGAGCTGGTCTGCTTGGCGCGGGTGCAGGAGCTCAAGCACACCTTCGAGCGGATGCGCCCGCCGGCGCCGAACAGGTGGTCGGGGCTCGTGCTCGTGCACATCAGAGACGCGGAGCTTTCCTTCTGGGAGGCGCGCCTGGCGTGGCTGCAGGGCGTGCGCGCCTCCCTGGAAGGGATGCACGCCGAATACGAGCGCGCGACGGGCGCCTCCCGGCTGCGCTCCCGTGCGGTGGGCGCGGGCGCCGGGCAGCTGTCCGCGCTCACCTCCCAACGCTGGCAGCGATCGGCAGCCTACGAACACGCCGACCGATCGAAGATCGGCCAGCGGCGCTCACTCGGCTGAGCCTGAATCCACCAATCCCAGGGTCGTCTCGACGCTGATAGCGCTTCGTCGGGGTCCACCGCCCTCGCACACAGGGTCACCCTACTGGTACTCAACCGCCGGGTGGTGAGGTTCCCATCGGCTCTCGACGCTGAGGGCTCAGCCGTTGCGGGCGGATCCGGGCTGAGAGGCTGAGAGGCTGAGCCGGTGGCTGGCGTCATGCCGAGCATCACATAAAGCGCCAGGAGGGCAGGATTTCGTCGGCTTGAGTATCTTGTACAGGACTTGCTGGTGATGGCGAGGTCACCGATCCGTGAGCGGCTCGGGTGGGAGGGTGAACGTGGGCGTGCTGCTCTCGCTCAGGGGCGTCAGCAAGAGCTACTGGCGAGGGGATAGGGAGGTGAGGGTGCTCACCGCGGTCTCGCTGGACGTGCGCGCCGGCGAGTTCGCTGCGGTGTGGGGCACGCGTGGCTCGGGCAAGACCACCCTGCTGAAGCTGGCTGCTCGCCTGGAGATCTCCGACCGCGGCAGCGTGTGCTTCGACGGGCGTGACCTCGCGAGCCTCTCCGAGCGCGACCATGCGCGGCTGATGCTCGGGCAGGTCGGCTGGGTGCGGCGCATGGGGCCGAGGAGCGATCTGCGGATGCGCGACTACGTAGCGCTCCCGCTGCTGGCCGAGCACGGGCGCCGCCACGCATATGCCCGCGCGCAAGAGGCGATCGAGCGGGTCGGGCTCGCCGCGCAGGCGCGGCAGCGGTGGGCGAGCCTGAGCGATGGCGATCGCGCGCTGTTCGGGATCGCCCACGGGATCGCGCGGGCGCCACGGCTGCTGCTGGTCGATGATCCGGTCGCCAACCTCGACGTGCGCGAACGCGAGCGGGTCACCGAGCTCCTGCATTCGCTTGTCGACGAGCAGGCGATCGGCGTGCTGATGGCGGTGCCAGGAATGCCCGCGACGATGCGCGCCGATCGGATCTTCTCGCTCGCCGGGGGCCGCCTGACGAGCGCGGCGGCGCCGCCGCCGCCACCACCGCCCGCCGCATTCGAGCGGGGCCGGGTGATCGATCTACGCGGCGCTCGCCGCTCGCTGTGATGTTGGAGCTGCGCGATCTGGTGAAGCACTACCGGGTTGGGGAGAACGAGACCGTGAGGGTCGTGGACGGCGTCTCGATCTCGGTCGCGCCCGGGGAGCTGGTGGCGGTGTACGGGCCAAGCGGCTCGGGCAAGACGACACTGCTGATGATGATCGCGGCGTTATTGCGTCCCGACAGCGGCGCGGTGCGGGTAGCGGGACGGGATATCTCGGAGCTCTCCGAGCAGGAGGGGGCGCGGTACAGGATGCACGAGCTCGGGTTTGTGCGCCAAACCTTCAATCTGATCCCCGGCGTGGGCGCGCTCGACAACGCGGCGCTGAAGCTGCTGGGAACCGATCTCGGCCCACGCGAGGCCCGCCGTCGCGTGAGCCCGCTGCTCGAGCAGCTGGGGCTGGGGGAGCGTCTGCACCACCGGCCCGATCAGCTCTCGATGGGCGAGCGCCAGCGGGTGATGATCGCACGGGCGCTTTCCACCGAACCGAAGCTCGTGATCGCCGACGAGCCCACCGGCAGCCTCGATTCGCGGCGCAGTCGCGAGGTGCTCGCGCTGCTCACCGGCATGTGCCGCGAACGGCGGACGGCGACGGTGCTCGTCACACACGATCCACAGGCGGTGACCTACACCGACCGCTTGCATGCCCTACACGACGGGCGACTGGTCGACTATGCGCCCGGGCCGGTGCCGGCGCTGCTCGACGTCGGCTAATGGCCCATCCTGGGAATTCGTCGCGGTCTGGTGGCTGCAAATCTGCGCCCGCCAGCGTCCTCAGTCGCCGCGATAGCGCCACTATTGCGGCTCCCTGCGTCCTGGGCGGGCTTGAGTTTCGCTCGCCAGCCCATCAACGAGTTTCCAGGACGCACCACTAGGGCAGCGGCCGCGCCGGCGATGCGACCGCGAAACATAATCCTCCTGTATCGCGTGCGCCTGCGCGCGCGCCTCGCGCACGAGCTGTTCGCCGTCCTCGGCATCACGGTGGGGGTGGCGCTCCTGTTTGCCTCCCAGATCATTCGCTCCAGCCCCGACGCCTCGATCCAGCAGCTCATCGGCGGCATTGTGGGGAGCATGCGCTATCAACTCGCCGCGCGTGGCCCGGAAGGGTTCGATCAGGGTCTGTTCGCAACGGTCCGGCGGCTGCCGGGGGTACAAGCGGCGATCCCCGTGTTCGAGGAGCGCGCCAACCTGATTGGGCCGCAGGGACACGAGCCGGTCGAACTGCTCAGCGTCGACGCCCGTTACGCGCACCTCGGCGGCCCGTTGCTGCGTCGCTTCGACGGCTCCAATCTGAACAGCCAGCGGGCGCTCGCGCTCCCACTCGAACTCAGTGCGTCGGTGGGGCTCAACGCACTGGAAACAGGTGAGCTCGACGTCGATGGGCGGGCGGCGCGCGTGTTCGTCGCCGCGGTGCTGTTCGAAGCGGGGCTTGGCGCGCTCGCGCACGGCCGCATGGTGTTCGCGCCGCTCGCCTACGCACAGCGCCTGGCGGGGCTGCCCGGCCGTCTGACGGGCATCTTCGTGCGCCCCGAGGTCGGGCGCGAGCGAGCTGTGCACGCCGAGCTTCAGCGCCTTGCCGCGGGACGGCTGAACGTGCAGCCGGCCAACTTCACCGCCGCGCTCTTCAGCCAGGCCGCCGCGCCCAGCAATCAATCCGCCCAGCTGTTCGGGGTGATCGGCGCGCTGGTGGGCCTGCTGTTCGCGTTGAACGCGTTGATACTCACAGCCTCGCAGCGTCGCAACCTGGTCGAAGACCTGCGTCTGGACGGCTACTCGCGACGGATGATCGTAGAGGTGATGATGTTCGACGCGCTGGTGCTCGGCGTGCTGGCCTCACTCCTCGGCCTGGCGCTCGGCGATCTGCTCTCGGCGGTGCTGTTCAGCTCCAATCCGGGCTACCTCTCCTTCGCCTTCCCGATCGACGCGCAGCGAATCGTCAGCTG
>DATMMB010000364.1:0-3275 GCA_035569895.1 Solirubrobacteraceae bacterium
GTGGAGGCACCGGCAACGTTCGCCGGGCTTTGCTCGACTGTAAGCACTGTCATCGCCACATCCACGGCGCCATCAACCCGGCAAACGTTGACTGACACGCCACTAGTGGTATCGGTCAGGCTACCGCTGTGATCATGGAGCGCTCATCGCCGCCCATATTGGCGCCAACCGAATGGCGACGGTATCTGCATGGTTGGCGGGCCTATGCGGCCGTCGCAGCGATCGCCGCTGTGCAGTCCACCGCCGTGCCGTTCCCTACGGGCACGCCGCCAGCCGACCGCGCCCCGTCCACGAACAGCTGCTGCCAGCGCTCCAGCAGCATCAGGCAGAAGAGGCGCTGGTCGGACTTCTTGCCCGCCTCCCCCGCCTGCGCGAGCAGCGCGCGCACCGCCGCCGCGTTGTACTGGCCGCGCGCGAGCGCGCGGGGGTCGAGCAGCGTGTCGCGCAGCAGCCCGTCGCCGTGCACCCGCAGCCACGCGCCGAGCGCGGAGTGAAAGAAGCCGCGCTTGCGCTTGTCGATGATCGCGTCGTCCACCAGCCCGCGGCTGGCGCGTTTAAGCAGCTCCTTGCGCCTGCCCCACCACACCTTGCGGGAGTCGGGCAGCGCGGTGCAGAAGCGCACGAGCGCGGGGTCGAGGAACGGGACGCGCACCTCCAGCGACGCCGCCATCGACATCTTGTCGAAGTACAGGAGCATGTTGTCGACCAGCGCCATCCTCGTGTCCAGGGCGAGCGTCTCTCCCAGCGGACCGCGCGCGGTCGCGCCTGGCCGGCCGCCGGCGGTGGCTGCGCGCCGGCCGGTGGCGCCTGCCTGCGCGCCGCGCGTGCCGGGTGGCAACTGCGCTGTGATCGCGCTCGCGAGCAGCTCCTCGATCGATCGTCCCCCGTCGGCCGCCGCGCCGCCGCGAAGGCTAGCCGCCGCCCCGCCCCCGAGTGACGCTGCGCGAAAGCCCTCGCTCAGCA
The DNA here is from genome assembly GCA_035569895.1 of Solirubrobacteraceae bacterium. GTDB lineage: Bacteria > Actinomycetota > Thermoleophilia > Solirubrobacterales > Solirubrobacteraceae > Palsa-744. The sequence goes on from DATMMB010000364.1 coordinate 964, forward strand.
GCGCGTCGCGGTCGGAGGGCTCCATCACGCGGCTCATCGCCAGCAGTCGCGCCGCGGGGTCGTCGGTGGCGAGCGCCGTCAGCCCCCGCGCGAGCGTCGACCCCGGCTCGGCGCGGCGGGCGGCCGCCGTCAGCGCCGTGCGCGCGAGCCGTGGCGTGTGCGAGAGCATGCCCGCAAACGCCGCGATCTGGTGCTTGCGGTAGCCGCCCAGCAGCTCGTCCGCGCCCTGGCCGGAGAGGGCGACCGTCACCGTCTCCCGCGCGAGACGGCTGAGCAGCAGAAAGCCTAGGAACGACACGTCGGCGATCGGCTCCTCCAGGTGCCACAGCGCCTCGTCGAGCAGCTCCGGGTGCTCGGTGGCGCTCGTCAGCAGCTCGTGGTGGTCGGTGCCCAGGCGCTCCGCCACCTTGCGCGCGTCGCCCAGCTCGTTGGCGTCGGCGTCCTCGACGAAGCCGATCGAGAAGGTCTTCACCGGCTGCGTGCTGTGCTCGGCCATCAGCGCCGTGATCAGCGAGGAGTCGAGGCCGCCGCTGAGCATCGAGCCGAGCGGCACGTCGCTCACCATCTGCCGGCGGGTCGCGCCGCGCAGCAGCTCCAGCAGCCGCTCGCGGTCGTCGTCCCAGCTCGCCCCGGCGCGCCGCGCAGGCTCCCCGGCCGCGCCCGGCGAGCGCGCCGGCGCCCGCGCGCCGGTGCGTGCCGTGAGCCGACCCACCCCGTCGGTGGTCGCCGCCCCGTCGGTGCCCTCGGGGTGAGCCGACCAGTACGTGCTCAGCGCAACATCCCCCTCCCCCTCCCACACGGCCACCTCCGCCGGCATCAGCTTGCGCACGCCGGCGAACAGCGAGCGCGGGCCGGGCACGAAGCCGAACGCGAGGAACAGCTCCGCCGCCGCCGGGTCGAGCTCGGGGCGCAGCAGGCCGCCGGCGATCAGCGCCTTCACCTCCGAGGCGAACGCGAGGCCGTCGCTGGTGAGCGTGTAGTAGAGCGGCTTCACCCCGAGCTGGTCGCGCACGAGCACGAGGCGCCGGCGCGGCGCGTCCCACAGCGCGATCGCGAAGATCCCCTCCAGGTGGCGGGCGAAGTCGACGCCGTGCTGCTCATACAGGTGCACGATCGTCTCGCCGTCGCCCTCTGTGGCCAGCCGGTGGCCGTCGCGGCGCAGCCGCTCGCGCAGCTCGCGGTAGTTGTAGATCTCGCCGTTGAACACCGCCCGCACGGTGTCCTGCTCGTTGGCGACTGGCTGGTGGCTGCCGCCCACGTCGATGATGCTGAGGCGCCGCATCCCGAGCGCCACCCCGTGCTCGCGGTGGGTGCCGCGCTCGTCCGGGCCGCGGTGCACAATCGCGTCGGTCATCGCGCGCAGCCGATCCTCCTCGAGCGTGGGCGCGGCGCCGTGGCGCATCGCGATGCCGCAGATTCCGCACATGCTTCTGAAAGCAACGAGCGGGTGCGGGGCGGGCTTGTGCGCCCGCGATCTCCCGGGCTGTTGAGAAACCCGCGGGAAGGCGCGACTCTCCGGGGGGCTCCGGTCCCCGTCCGACGGGTGTCGGCTACACAAGTTCGCCTGCCCGCCACTCGTTTTCAGGTATGTGATGCAACAGCGGCTGCTCGTCGTCTCGCCGGTGCACAACGAGGCGCCGCACATCGAGCGCGTGGCGCGTGCGCTCGCCGCACAGCAGCGCCCCCCCGACGCGTGGATCGTCGTCGACGACGCCTCCACCGACGACACCTACGAGCGTCTGCGCCAGCTGGCGCCCCGCCCCCCCTTCCTCACCCTCTTGCGCGCCCCCAAAGCGCCGGCGGGCAAGGATGCGCTCGCGCTCGCCAACGAGATCCGCGCCTTCAGCCACGGGCTTGCGTGGGTGGAGCGAGAGGACGGCCTCGCGGGGCCGGGGGGCGCGGAGAGCATCGCCGGTGGTGGGCGTATCGCCGGTGGCCTCGACTCCTTCACCCACATCGCCAAGCTCGACGGCGATGTGGAGCTGCCGCCGGAGTGGTATGCGACGCTGCTCGAGCGCTTCGCCGCCGACCCGCGGCTGGGGATCGCGTGCGGGCAGCTGGAGGAGGGGGCGGAGGGGGCGCGCGGGATCATTCCGATCCCCGGCCACCACGTGCACGGCGCGGTGAAGCTCTACTCGCGCGCGTGCTTGCGCGCCATCGGCGGTCTGCAGCCGCGGCTGGGGTGGGACACGATCGACGAAACGTACGCGCGCATGCACGGCTTCTCCACCTGCTCGTTCGCCGATCCCGTCGCCATCCACCACCGGCCGTTCGCCACCCGCGATGGCGTGCTGCGCGGTCGCGCGCGGCAT
>DATMMB010000365.1:0-3802 GCA_035569895.1 Solirubrobacteraceae bacterium
GTACTGCGCCGTGTTCGCGGTACTCGGCTCGGCGGCGTGGGGTGGCGGAACGATCTGGTACGCCCGCCGGCGTGGCCGTTGGCCCTCTGTGGTGTCGGCGCGCCTGTTCGAATGGGTGCTCGGGGACTGTGAGCCGCTCAGGCGGAGGGAGCTGCCGGCGGTGGTGGTCGTGTCGCGCCGTCGTTGAGATCCGACGGGTACCCGCTGGCGGCGCTACCGCCAGCCCGGCGCCGGCGTCACTCGGGCGGGGAGGCTTCGGCCTCGACGGCGGCGATCGCGTCGGCGAGCTGGTGCAGATCGGCGTCGAGCACGGCGAGCAGTTGTAGGAGGGTGTGCCAGCGCACGCCGCGGCGGCCGTGCTCGATCTGTGAGATGTAGACGGCGCCGATGTGCGCGCGGGCGCCGAGTTCGGCCTGCTTGAGCCCGGCGTGGTTGCGCAGTCGGCGCAGCGCCAGGCCGAGCGTTTGGTACTCGTTCCCCACTTTACTAGGCATAGCAGATAGGCTAACTTCGTGGTAGACTCAAGGGAGCCCATAAAACCTATGACGCCCGCGGTGGAGTGGGTCCACCCGGGCGCCGTGGCACCGAGAGTTCAAGGCTCCCGGCACCCAGGCCACGCTACCAGTAGCCCGGCGTCGGCTCCCCTGCCAGAGCAGTTCTCCCGGGGCCTCCACGACAAGGAGGAACCGATGACGACGAAGTTCACGATCCCTGCCGACCTCGTCCCGCTGGCGCGCTCGGGCATCCACTTGGACATGCACGGTGCGCTCGATGAGGCGAGCACACTGATCGACGCGGCCGGCCGTGAAGAGCCCTTCGCGTACGAGCGCTACCTGGAGGAGCTGGTGCGCGTGGAGGCATCGTGCGCGCTGCTCGACGAGTTGGAATGGCGGGCCGAGGGGGAGCCCGTCGAGGTCGAGTTCGATCTCGCTGAGCACCGCACCGCGCTGCTGGGCGCGTTGCGCAACCGTGAGGAGGCCGAACAGGGGCACGTCGAATCGCTGCCCGACCCGGCCGACCCCGTCCGCCGTCGCGCACAGGAGAACGCCGCGAGCCTCGCGGACGCCATCCAGCGCGCCGAGCAGTTCCAGGTCGTCCCCGCCGACCAGCGGCCGCACGGTCTCGGTATCGATTACCTCCTCGTCGATCGGCTGCTGGACCGCAACCACCCCGAGGAGTGGACGCGCCTAGGGCTGGAGGAGGAGTTGCGCGACGAGTTCGCCCCCGAGCTGGTCGCGGCCGCGTTGGGGCGGCTGCGGGCCGCCGGGGCGGTGGTCCGCGACGGTGAGCGGGTGTGCCCCTCGCGATGCGTGCGCTTTCTGCACGAGATCGGGATCGTCGGGTTCTGAGGCCCTGGGGACGGCGGCGTGCGCGGCGCGCTTGCGACTCCGTGCACGCCGACCGGGCGCCCGTTCGGACCCGGCCGTCGTGCACGCCGCCAGCGCGATCGGCTGGCAGCCCCCGGCACCGCCCGCGCCGCCGCGAGCATGCGCCGCGGCCGCCGTCGCAAAGCCAGCCGCGTGAGCGCGCGCCGCGCGCTCAGCCCAGGTCCCGCGACTGCGAGACCCAGGCGACCCCCGGCCCTACCCGCTGCCACCCGAGAACACGCGCCCTGTCAGACCCCGAGCGCGAAGGCGTCGCTGCCGCTTGGCGTCGCTGCGCTCCGCCGCGCCGAAGGCGTCAGGAGCACGCCGCCGCCCGCGCCGAGCCGACCGCCACACCACCCCCGGCCGGCGCCGCACGGCTGCAAGAGCTACGCGAGCGCATCGAGCAACTGCAGGCGCAACTCGCCGCGCTCCCCACACAAGCCCTGCGACGGATCGAGGACCTCGACGCGCGCGCCGCCACGATCAGCACCCAGCGTGAGCAGCTCACTGCGCGCCTGACGGCCCTCCCCGCACCGCGCCGGCGCCTCGGCCGCGAGCACGACCCGCACGCCGTCGAACACGCCAACCTCGCAAGCGCCCTCCACGCTAGTGAACACGAACTGCACGCGACCCTCGCCCAACGCCGCGCACTGGCACACAAGCTCGGCGACCCCGCCGAGGCCCGCGCCGAACGCGAGGGCATCCAGCGCGCGATCGCCCAGCTCACCCGCGAGCGCACCACACTCCGCGACGAGCTCGCCGAGCGCGAGCTGCAAAACCCCGGCGAATGGGTCGGAGTGACGTTCGGCGAGCGCCCCGAGCGGCCACGCGCCCGCGAAGCCTGGGAGAACGCGGTGCGCCACGCCGCGCGCTACCGCGCCGAGCACGCCGTCACCGACCACGCCGATCCGCTCGGCCCCCGCCCCGCCCAGCGCGAGCAGCTGCGCGACTGGGAACGCGCCCGAGCCGCGATCGAGCGCGTCGGCCGGCGTCTCGGCCGGGATGTCGGGGTTGAGCGCGACACCGGCCTGGGGATCGGGTTGTAGTTCGTTGGCGCTCTCCTTTGCTCACCCCGCTCCTGCTGCGGCTGGGAGTCTTGGGCGTGTCGTTTCGGAGAGTCCAAGGATAGTTTGTAACAATCGAAATTGACGCTAGAGTTCGGCCTTTCGTTCTTCCGTATAGTGCAACACCATTGACATACGCCTGGTTGACTGGTAGGTTGCGCCGCGTCAACGACATACGCGGGACGGGGGTTTGGGATGGTTCCTGGCGGGCGGCCGTTAACGGTGGGTCTTGTGTGCTGTGTGGTGGGGCTGGCGGGCTCGTCGATGGCCGGGGCGGCGGTTGCTCGGCCTGGTCGCGACTTGGCCGGGCGTGGGGCGTCGTTGCGGCATCGTGCCTCTGGGCGTCGGGGGTTGCGTCGGCGCGCGGCCGGCGGGTCTGCTCACCATGGGCGTTCGCGGCGAGCTCATCGGCGCGTTCGTCTCGCCCATGGTCGGCGTGCGCGCAAAAAGCGGCGCGTTGTCAGGGCGTCCTCCGCTTCGGTGTTTGGGGGTCCACTGTTGGTGAGTGGGGCTGGGAGTTTGGGCGGCGACCAGCCGGTGTTGGCGGAAAAGGCGGCGCTGGCGAGCCCTGAAGCGGCGAGGGCGAGGGAAGAATCGCGCTTGAAGTTCTCCGGTCTGAATACCGAACAGGCCGCGGCGGCCGATGCTGAATCGTTCCCTGAAGTGATCGATCACCCGGTGGGTGGGCCGCCGCCGCTGCCGGCGGGAGGGCAGGTTCTGGGGTATGCGTCCACGAACGCCGCGGAGTTGGCGCTGCCGGGTGGCAAGAGTGCGGTCGTTGAATCGATGCAGCCGATGGCGGTCGAAACGTCGCCGGGAGACCGTTTGCCGGTCGATCTCAGCCTGAGCGAAGTGGGGGGTGGGTATGAGTCGGTACGGCCGGTTGTGGGAGTTGTCGTTCCCCGGCGATCGAGCGGAGGTGTGCAGCTTCCGGAAGCGGGTTTGTCGCTGACGGCGGTCGATGTGCAGGGGTCGCCGTTGGGTGGCGCTGAAGGTGTGGATGAGGGTGGAAGCGTGGTGTATGCGAACACGCAGACCGACACGGATACCATTGTGAAGCCGACGACGGCAGGGTTCGATGCCGACACGGTGTTGCGTTCGGTGGATAGTCCGGGGCAGCTATATTTTCGTGTGGGGTTGCCCGAAGGCGCGAGTCTTGTGCAAGCGCAAGGCATGGGTCAGGTGAGCGTACTCGAGGGTGGGCAGAGAATTGCGGTTGTTCGTGCGCCGAGTGCTGTGGATGCGGCGGGTACGCTGGTGCCGGTGTCGATGAGTGTGGAGGGCGATCTGCTCGTGTTGAGCGTTTCGGTGAGCCCCGAAGATGACGAGTGGCCGATAATGGTGGACCCTGAAGTGATCAAAGAAACGGAA
>DATMMB010000366.1:0-6483 GCA_035569895.1 Solirubrobacteraceae bacterium
GGCCCCATCCGTACCCGCGCACGGCTCACTGATCACGCGCCTCATCCACCGTGCCGGCTTCCCCGACGAGCGCGACTTCGTGCTGCGCGTCGTGCAGCCCGCGCTGGTGGGCATGATCGACGGCACCGTCTCCTCGCTGCCGCCGATCTTCGCCGCGGCGATCTCCGCCGACTCGCACGTGGCGCTGCTCGTCGGCTTCTCCACGGCGCTCGGCGCTGGCGTAAGCATGGGTTGGTCGGAGGCGCTGTCGGACACGGGCGAGCAGACCGGCCGCGGCTCGGCGGTGGTGCGCGGCGCGATCACCGGCGGGATGACCACACTCGGGGGCATCTTTCATACGCTGCCGTTCTTCATCAGCAACGTCCACAAAGCACTGCTGGTGGCAGGGTGCGTCGTCGCGTTCGAGCTGTTCGCAATCGCGTGGGTGCGCAAACGCTTCCTGCACGTTTCGATGCGCTCCTCGCTGCTGGTCGTCACCGTCGGCGGCGCGATCGCGCTATCGATCGGGGTCGCCGTGGGCTCCTCCTAGCGGCCGCTGGCCGGCGCCAGGCGGCGTCCTCGATCGCTCGTGTGCAGGCCGAAACGGGGATGCTCGCCGAAGGCGGGTGTCTCCCGGCTTCGGCACACTTCGCTCACTGCGTCCTTGCCTGGCTTGGCCATCGACCGCTAGGAGCGGCCTGGCGGGAGCGAAAACCCGCTGGTACACTGCCTTTTTGGCCGGTTTTGAAAGCAGTGGAAAGGCGGTGCGACGGTGCGCGCGGTTGACGCTTTGATGGAATGCCTCAAGGCGGAGGGGGTCGAGGTGGTGTTCGGCCTGCCCGGCGGCGCCAACCTGCCCACCTACGACGCGTTCGTCGACGCCGGCATCCGCCACATCCTCGTGCGCCACGAGGCGGGCGGCGGCCACGCCGCCGAGGGGTACGCCAAGGCGACCGGCAAAGTCGGCGTCGCGTTCGCCACCAGCGGCCCCGGCGCCACCAACCTGATCACCCCGATCTGCGACGCGATGATGGACTCGGTGCCGGTGGTGTTCATCACCGGGCAGGTGCGTACCGAGCTGCTCGGCACCGACGGCTTCCAGGAGGCCGACACGATCGGGATCACGATGCCGGTCGTCAAGCACTCGTTCATGATCCAGCACCCGCTGGAGATCCCGCGCGCGATCCACGAGGCGTTCCACATCGCCTCCAGCGGACGGCCCGGTCCCGTGCTGGTGGACATCCCGCAGGACCTCTCGCGCGCGGAGATCGCCTACGAGCCGGTCACCGACGTGCGCCTCCCCGGCTACCAGCCGACGATCGAGGGCAACCAGAAGCAGATCCGCCAGGCCGCCAAGGCGCTCGCCGCGGCGCAGCGGCCGGTGATCTACGCCGGCGGCGGCGTCGTCAACGCCAACGCGTCCGCCGAGCTGATCGAGCTGGCCGCCAGCGACCGCTTCCCGGTCACCTGCACGCTGATGGGCCTCGGCGCGTTCCCGGCGCGGATCGGCCCCGGCGGGTCGGGGCTCGGCACGGGGGAGCCCAACCCGCAGTGGCTGGGGATGCTCGGCATGCACGGCACGCGCGCCGCCAACTATGCGATGGACGAGGCCGATCTGATCTGCGCGGTGGGTGCCCGCTTCGACGACCGCGTCACCGGCAAGCTCTCGGAGTTCGCGCCGCGCGCGAAGTTCATCCATATCGACGTCGACCCGGCGGAGATCTCAAAGAACGTGCCCGCCCACATCCCGATCGTCGGTGACGCCCGCAACGTGCTTGCCAAGCTCGCGGTCGAGTACCGCGCCCTGGAGCCCGACCCGGCGCGGCTGGACGCCTGGTGGGAGCGGATCGAAGGATGGCGCAAGCAGCATCCGCTGTGCTACGAGGACTCGACCGACGCGGAGATCAAGCCGCAGTACATGATCCAGGCGCTGCACAAGGCGACCGGCGGCGAGGCGATCGTCTCAAGCGACGTCGGCCAGCACCAGATGTGGACCGCCCAGTACTACGACTTCCCGGCGCCGCGGCGCTGGATCAACTCCGGCGGCCTCGGCACGATGGGCTTCGGGCTGCCCGCCGCGATGGGCGCCGCCGTGGGCTGCCCCGACCGCCTGGTGTGCTGCGTGGCGGGCGACGGCTCGGTGCAGATGAACGCCCAGGAGCTCGCCACCTGCGCGCAGGATCAGATCCCGATCAAGGTGTTCATCATGAACAACGGCTATCTCGGCATGGTGCGCCAGTGGCAGGAGCTGTTTTGGGACGGGCGCTACTCGCACGTGGACATGGGCAAGTACCCCGACTTCGTCAAGCTCGCCGAGGCCTACGGCGCCACGGGGATGCGCTTTGAGGACAAGCACACGCTCGTGCAGGACATCAAGCGCGCGATCGCCACCGAGGGCCCGGTGGTGGTGGACGTGCGCGTCACCCGCGAGGAGAACACCTACCCGATGATCCCGGCTGGGAAGGCTGCGCGGGAGATGGTGGGATAGCTGGGGGAGGGCAGGCCCTCCCCCAGTACCCCCTCCCGCTGGATGGCATTCTTGCCCGGGCCGGCGGAGCCGGCCCTTGTGGCAGAGACCAGGGTGGTACAGAATGCAGATGAATGAAGACAAGGTCGAAATCGCAGACAAGGTTGTGATGGGAGAGCCGGCAACCAAGGCGCCGCTCAGCCTCGCCGAGCTCGAAGCGTCGGGCAACCTGCGCACGGGGCGCAAGCACGTGCTGTCGATTTTGGTGGAAAACAAGTCGGGCGTGCTGAGTCGCATCGCGGGGTTGTTCGCGCGTCGCGGCTTCAACATCGACACGCTCACGGTGGGTCCCACCGACGACGAGCGCGTCTCGCGCGTGACGCTCACCGTTGACGGCGCGCTGCACCCGATCGACCAGGTGACAAAGCAGCTGCACAAGCTCGTCAACGTGCTGAAGATCCGCGACCTCGACCCGGGCGGCACGGTGTCGCGCGAGCTGGCGATGTTCAAGGTCGCCGCCGACGGCGCCCAGCGCGGCGAGCTGATGCAGATCACCGAGATCTTCCGCGGCAAGGTGGTCGATGTCACCAAGCGTTCGATCATCGTCGAGGTCACCGGCACCACCGAGAAGATCGAGGCGTTCGAGGACATGGTGCGCCCGTTCGGGTTGATCGAGATGATGCGCACCGGTGAGATAGCGATCGCCCGAGGCCGCAGCGAGACCTGAGGGTCGGTGAGCTGCGCTGGCCGATCGATGAGCGCATCTTGGTCATCGATCGGTCTGCGTCCTGGGTCGCTAACCGAAGCCGGGAGGCACTCGCCTTCGGCTCGCATCCCCGTTTCGGCCAGCAAAGCACACTTCGCGGGGTGGGCGGGTCTCTTTATCCTTGACCTGCTTGCTCCCCGGCCCTCGGGAGGTGTGCTTGCAGCGTAGGCAAAACGTGACGTTTGAGCGCACGCACGGGCACCCGTTCGCGCTCGCCGAGCATGACCGCGAGCGGCTGGGCGCGCGGCTGCAGCTCGCGGTGAGGCGCGCGCGACGTAGCGGCCGCCAGACGCTCGCGGCGATGACGTTGGGTCTGCCCGCCGACGTCGACCCCAGCGCGGTGGTCGCCGCCGCACGGCGTCCCGGCGAGCCGTGGTTTCTGTCAGAGCAGCCGGAGCGCGGTGGTCGGGTGTTGGCGGCGCTCGGCGAGGTGGCCTCTCTCACGGCTGCCGGGAACGAGCGGTTTGCGACGGTGGCCGACCGCTGGCGCGCGCTCGCCGCGGCGGCGGTGGGCGATCCGCCGGAGGAGCCTTCCGCCCCGGCGTCCCTCGGCGGCGGACCGTTTGCGCTGGGCGGCTTCGCGTTCGACGCCGACGGCGGCGCCGATCCCGCCTGGAGCGGCTTCGCGCCGGCCTCGCTGGTGGTGCCCGAGGTTGCGCTCACGCGCCGCGGGTCGGCCGGATCGCACGGCGTCGGGGATGGTCAGGCTGCGGCGGGAGGCGGGGGTGTGAGCGAGCGCAGCCACGTCCGCATGACGCTGTGCGCGCTCGCCGCGCCCGACGACACCGCCGAGGAGCTGCTGGCGCGCCTCGAGCGCCGGGTGGCGGAGCTGCGCGAGCAGCCGCTGCCGCTGCTCGATCCCGCGCCCGCTGGGCGCTACCGGGTCGCGAGCGCGATGCCCCCCGAGCACTACGAGGCCGCCGTCGCCCGCGCGGTCGAGCTGATCCGCGCTGGGGCTCTGCAGAAGGTGGTGCTGGCGCGCGAGGTGCAGGTACACGCTCCGCGCGAGCACGACCCCGCCGCGCTGTTCGGGGTGCTGCGCGAGGGCTTCCCGTCGTGCACCGTGTTCTGTGTGGGCCGCGAGGACGCTGCGTTCGTGGCGGCGAGCCCGGAGCTGCTCGTGCGCCGCGAGGGTCACCGCGTCAGCACGCTCGCGCTCGCGGGCTCGATGCGCCGCAGCGCCGACCCCGCCGTCGACGACCACCTCGGCGCGCAGCTGATGCACTCCGAGAAGGACCGCGAGGAGCACGCGATCGTGATCCACCGGATCGAGCGCACGCTGCGGCAGCACGCGCTGTGGACCGCCGCCCCGCCCGATCCGACGCTGGTGAAGGTCGCCAACATCCAGCATCTCGCCACGCCGATCCGCGCGCAGCTGGCGCAGCCGCTCGACGTGATCGAGCTGCTGGAGCTGATGCACCCCACGCCGGCGGTGGGCGGCGAGCCGTTAGCGTTCGCGCGCCCGCTGATCCCCGCCCTGGAGGGTCTCGACCGCGGCTGGTATGCCGGCCCCGTGGGCTGGGCCGACGCCACCGGCGACGGCGAGTTCTGCGTGGCGCTGCGCTGCGCGCTATTGCGCGGCCGCGTCGCCCGCTGCTACGCCGGCGTCGGCGTCGTGCGCGACTCCGACCCTTCCGCCGAGCTCGCCGAGACCGAGGTCAAGCTGCAGGCGCTGCTGCCGCTACTGGCTGGGTGAGGCGGCGAGCCTCGCCGTTCGCGGCCAGAGCAGCTCCCGCTCGCAGACCGTGGCCCGCCAGCCTGGGGGCAGGCGCGTGGGGGAGACGCCCTTTGGGGGCTCGGGGGAAAGGAGGCAGTACTCGGGGGCCGGGCCGAGCACCAGCGCTCGGCGCCACAGGCTCGCATGCGCGGGGTCCATGCCATCGCCGAGCAGCTGGGCAAGCGCGCCGCGCGGCTGGCCGGGTAGACGGGAGATCCATACGGCGCGAGGCACGTCGGCGGGGTCGGCGTGGCCCTCCATCAGACCGTACAGCCCGCCGGCGCCGGAGCCGAAGCGCCGGGCGACGCTGTCGTGCGCGCCGCTGTGGCCGTGCGTCACGGCTGCCTCGTTGAGCACGCCGAGGGCGGTGAAGTCATCGAGCAGATACCAATCCTCGTAGGTGGCCTCATGAGGGGAGGCCAGCCACGGGCACTCGGCGAGGCGCAGCACCGTCGAGCCGCGGAAGCCGGCCGGCGGGGAATGGCGCAGCGAGAGGTGAAAGCGCTTGCTGGCGTGCTCGTAGGCGTCGCGCTCGATCACGTCCGCGGGGCGGTGCCATAGGAGGTAGGCGAGCATGAGGTGTCCTCGGGCTCCGTGTGGAGCTCAGACTCCCCCGTCCAGCACGCCGGCGACGGCCGCCCACGCGCGGCGGTGCAGCGCGACGTTCTCCGCACGGTCGGTGCGCACCTCGATGATCCCCGCGCGGCGCGGGTGTTGTGTGAGCGCGCGCTCCAGCGCGGCGCGAAAGCCAAGCACATCGGTGACGGTCTCGTGCTCCAGCCCATACAGCCGCGCCGCCTGCGCGAAGTCGAGGCCGGTGGGGGTGGCGACGTGACGGGTGTAAAGGTCTTCCTCGGCCGGGTCACCGCCCCGCCGAACCCCGCCCGCGCTGCCCATATCTCCGTCCATGCCACCCGCACCACCGGCTCTTCCCGCACCACCCGGATGGCCCGAATCCCCGCCCGCGCTGCCCTGGCCGCCACCCGCGGCACCCCGCGCCATCGGCGATTGCGCGATCGGCAGGAAGTCGAAGATGCCCCCTCCGCCGTTGTCGATCAGCACGATCGTCAGCACGAGCTCCAGCCGCCGTGCGGCAAGCAGGCCGCCGATGTCGTGCGCGAGCGCGACGTCGCCGATCAGCAGCACGACGGGGCCGTCGGAGGCGGCGGCCGCGCCGAAGCCGCTCGAGACGGTGCCGTCGATTCCGTTCGCGCCGCGGTTGGAGAGGAAGCGGGGGGGATCGTCGCGGACGCCGACGAACTCCTCGACGTCGCGGACCGGCATTGAGGAGGCCACGAAGACGGTCGCATCTGTTGGCAGCCACTCGCCGAGCTTTCGTGCGACAAGCGGCTCCGACAGCTCGTCGCCGAGGGTTTGATCGATCGCGGAGCTCGCCGCGGCATCCACGGCACTCCAGGACTCGAGCCAGCCCGGTTCGACGTCGAGCCTGTCTGGTTGCGGTGGCGCACTGTGGATCCGCATTCCGGTGACGCTCGCCGGATCGTGCCACGTCCCGTACGGGTCGAATGCGATCTGAGGGACGTCCGCGAGCGT
>DATMMB010000367.1:0-9524 GCA_035569895.1 Solirubrobacteraceae bacterium
AGCAGGTCGTGGAAGACGAGCACCTGCCCGTCGGTGGCGGGGCCGGCGCCGATACCGATCACAGGGATCTCGACGTGCGCCATCAGCTCCTCGGCGACCGCCGCGGGGATCGCCTCGAACACGATCGCGAAGCAGCCGACCTCCTGCAGCGCCTGCGCCTCGACGGCGATCCGCGCCGCCGCCTGCGCGCTGCGCCCCTGCGCCTTCCACCCGCCGAGCGCGGTGGCGGTCTGCGGGGTGAGCCCGACGTGCCCCATCACGGGGATGCCGGCGCCGACGATCGCGCGCGCACGGCTGGCCGACGCGGGGCCGCCGCCCTCGAGCTTCACCGCGTCGCAGCCCGCCTCGCGCACCATCCGCACCGCCGCCGCGATCGCCTGCTCGTCGCTCACCTCGTAGGAGCCGAACGGCAGGTCGCCGATCAACAGCGGCGTGCTCAAACCGCGGCGCGCGGCGGCGGCGAGCACGAGCATGTCCTCCAAGCGCACCGGCGTGGTGGCGGTGTAGCCGAGCACCGTCGTGGCGGCGGAATCGCCGACGAGCACGAGGTCGACGCCGGCGGCCTCGGCGGCGCGCGCGGAAGGGTAGTCGTAGGCGGTGACCATCACGATTGGCTCGCCGAGCCGCTTCTTCTCCACCAGCCGCGGCAGCGTCATCGGCAGCCGGCCGGGGTCGTGGGGAATCTGACCGCTCGGCGGTGTGGTGGGGCGGGCGGAGGGATGACTGGACATGGGTGTGCTCCTCTCTGGCGCGGTTGACGCCCTACGCCAGCAGGGTCGCCACCGCGTCGTCGACGGTGATGATGCGATTGGTGTCAGCCTCCACGTGCACGACGCGGGGCTCGTAGCGCTCCAGCTCGGAGCTGTCGTAGTGTGCGTAGGAGACGACAATGATCGTGTCGCCCCGGTGCACCAGCCGGGCGGCGGCGCCGTTGACCTTCATCGCCCCCGACCCGCGCTCGCCGGCGATCGTGTACGTCTCGAAGCGCGCGCCGTTGTCGATGTCGAGCACGTGCACCTGCTCGTGCTCGAGGATGTCGGCGGCCTCCAGCAGATCGAGGTCGATCGTGATCGACCCGACGTAGTGCAAATCGCAGTCGGTCACAGTCGCACGGTGGATCTTCGACTTCAGCATCACGCGCTGCATGTGGCCGCCTTTCCTGAGGGTCGCGCGACTTGGGGGATGGGTTGGAGGGTCACGTTGTCGATCAGCCGCACGCCGCCGACAACCGCGGCCAGCGCGAGCAGCGCCGGCCGCTCGAGCTCCTCGACCGCCTCCAGCGTCTCGGGGTCGACGAGCGCCACATAATCGGGGCGCACGGCGGCGGCCGCCAGCACGGCGCGCGCGGCGTCGAGCAGCGCCGGCGCGGAGCGCTCCCCGCTCTGCGCCAGCGCGGCGGCCTTCCGCAACGCGCCGCACAGCGCGAGCGCGCGCCGGCGGCCGTCGGGGTCGAGCAACGCGTTGCGGCTGGAGAGCGCCAGCCCGTCGGGCTCGCGCACGGTCGGCAGCGCCTCGATCTGCACCGGCAGGTCGAGGTCGGCGACCAGCCGGCGGATCACGGCGACCTGCTGGGCGTCCTTCTGCCCGAGATAGAGAGTGTGGGGCATCGTCATGCACAGGAGCTTCGTCACCACGGTGGTGACACCGCGGAAGTGCGAGCACCCCCGCGAAGCCCCCTCCAGGCGGTCGGTGAGCCCCAGCACTTCCACCGCGGTGGCAAACCCCGGCGGGTACACCTCTTCGACGGCGGGCGCGAACAGCAGGTCGGCGCCCGCTTCTGCCGCCAGCCCCGCATCGTGGCGCTCGGCGCGCGGGTAGCGCTCCAGGTCGGCGCGTTCGTTGAACTGGGCGGGGTTGACGAACAGCGTCACCACCACCATGTCGCACTGCTCGCGCGCGCGGCGAATCAGCGAAAGGTGCCCCTCGTGCAGCGCTCCCATCGTCGGCACCAGCCCGATCGTCGAGCCTGCCCTGCGAGCCGGCGCCAGCGCGGCGCGCAGCTCTCCGACGGTGCGCAGCGTTCTCATGCGCGTGATGCGAGTCGGTGGCGGTGTCGGCTCATGGCCTTCGGTCCAGTTCCTGCGGGATACCGGCACGACAAAAGATGAATGCTCCGACGCTTCGGGTCCACCCCAGGACAAGCCCGGTGACGGCCTGCAACGAATGATACAGCTGCCGCCGGGCTCGTGGGAACGTACGGTCTGCCTGTGTGTTCACTCTCACAGACGCGGGCGTGCGGCCATCATCGGCAGGGAGGGTTAGCATCCCCAGCGATGTCGGGCGAAGAGAGTGAGCTCTCGGCGGAGCAGCGGCGCGAAGCGCTCAAGGAGGTGTATGCGCAGGCCCAGCGGTGCACGCGCTGCGCGGAGCTCGCCGCCACCCGCAAGACGGTCGTGTTCGGTGCGGGCAACGCCGACGCCGACCTGATGTTCGTCGGCGAGGCGCCGGGGGCGAGCGAGGACGAGCAGGGGCTGCCGTTCGTGGGGGCGGCGGGCAAACTGCTCGAGAAGCTGCTGGGGGAGATCGGGCTGGCGCGCGCGGACGTGTTCATCGCCAACACCTTGAAGTGCCGCCCCCCCGGCAACCGCGACCCGCAGCCGGTGGAGATCGAGAACTGCCGCGAGTACCTCTACCGCCAGGTGGAGCTGATCCAGCCGCGCGTGATCTGCACTCTGGGCAACTTCGCCACCAAGCTGCTGCGCGAGGACCCGACCGGGATCACGCGCCTGCACGGGCAGCCGGAGGTGCGCGAGGTGGGCCGCCGTGCAGTGCGGCTGTACCCGATCTTCCACCCGGCGGCGGCGCTGTACACGCCGCGGATGCTGCAGACGCTGCGCGAGGACTTCATGCGCCTGCCGGAGCTGCTGGCGCAGCCGGCACCAGAGCAGCCGCAGTGGCTGGAGGTGCCGCAGCTCGCCGAGGAGGAGCTGGTGGCGCCGCCCGCCAGCACCGAGGTCGCGGAGCCCGTCCCCGACGCCGATCAACTCGGCCTGTTCTGAGTCGATCCCGGTGGGCCTCGGTCGCTTAAAGACGACCGGCCCACGGGAGAGGGGGTCGTGGGCCGGTCGCACTGCTTGGGAGGAGGAGTTTGTCCGGTATCGGCAGCGGCTCCATTGGGCTTTAGTGCCTAAAGTCTCGGCGATGGCGACTCGCGAGACCTCGGCCCCCGCTGAGACCGAGGCGCTGGGCGCGGAGCTGGCGGCGCGGTTGCGGCCGGGTGACGTGGTGCTGGTGCGGGGCGAGCTGGGCGCGGGCAAGACGACGCTCGTGCGCGGCGCCGCGCGGGCGCTGGGCGTCACCGACCCGGTGACGAGCCCCACCTTCGGCGTGGCTCACCGCTACCGCGGCGCGGAGGTGGTGGTGGCCCACATCGACCTCTACCGCCTGGCGGGCCTCGAGCACGAGGATCCCGGCCTGCTCGACGACTACCTGGCGCCGGGCGCGGTGGCGTTCGTGGAGTGGCCGCAGGAGGGCAGCCCGGAGCTGGAGAGCCCCGCGGCGCTGGTGACGCTCACCCATCTGGGAGGCGACCGCCGGCGGATCGAGGTGTGCATGCGACGATGATCGTGCTGGGCTTCGACACCGCCACGCCCGCCACCGCCGTCGCGTTGCGGCTGGCCGACGGAAGCACGCTGCGAGCCTACGACGCGCCCCCGGAGGGTGGGCGTCCGGGGCACACTGCGCAGCTGCTCGCCCTCGCGCGCGCGCTGCTGGGGCAGGCGGGGATCGTATGGGGGGCGCTGGAGCGGATCGCCGTCGGCGCAGGGCCCGGCACGTTCACCGGCCTGCGCGTCGGCATCGCCACCGCGCGCGGGCTCGCGCAATCGCTCGGGATCGAGGTGGTGGGCGTCGGCAGCCCGCGCGTGCTCGCGCATGCCGCGCTGAGCGAGGCCGGCGCACGGCCCCAAGGAGGCGTATTGGCGATGATCGACGCGCGCAGGGGGGAGGCGTTCCTCGGCGCATACGACAAGTCGGGCGAGCTGACGCCGCCCCGCGCGCTCGCCCCCGACGAGTTTGCCGGCGTCCTCGCGGGGTTTGGCTCAGGGCGCGACTGGTTGGCTGTCGGCGACGGGGCGCTACGCTTTCGAGAACATCTGGAGGCGATCGCGGTGCCGGTGCCCGAGGACGCCTCGCCGCTTCACCGGATCGATGCCGGGGTACTGTGCGAGTTGGCGGTGAGCGCGCCGGCGGGGGGACCGGGGGCGGTGCTGCCCGACTACCGCCGCCGTCCGGACGCGGAGATCGCCCTAGAGGGTGGCGCAGCCGGCCGGAGGCCGGCGAGCCGGGCCCCTCGTTTATCAAATAAAATGCAGACTGGAAGCAAGCAGTGAGCACACCGTTGGCGACCGACGTCGCGGCGCAACGGCCGCGACTCGAGGTCAGGCGCCTGGCGTACCCCGACCTGCCGCGGGTGATCGGCATCGAGCGCCGCGCCTTCCCGACGCCGTGGTCGCTGGCGATGTTCGTGCTGGAGCTCTCCAAGCCGTCGGGGATCTGCCTGGCGGCGGTGTTGGGGCCCGCTGGCGGGCGCCTGGTGGGATACCTGATCTGCTCGCGCTACGAGACGGTGTGGCACGTGATGAATGTGGCGGTCGCGCCCGAGCATCGCCGCGAGGGGGTCGCCTCGGCGCTGCTGGCGGAGCTCTACCGGCGCGTCGACGACGAGCAGGCGCGCTACACCCTGGAGGTGCGACGCTCAAACGCTGTGGCGATCCGCCTCTACGAACGCGAGGGCTTCCGCGCGGCGGGCATGCGCCGGCGCTACTACCAGGACAACGGCGAGGACGCGCTCGTGATGTGGCGCACCCCCGCGACGCTCGCCGGCTCGCTGGAGGACGTGCCCAATCCCGGCTTCGTGTGAGAGCGCCTTGATCCTTGCGCTGGAGACCAGTTGCGACGACACCTGCGCGGCGGTGCTCGACGGGGAGGGGAGGATCAGGGCGAACGTGATCTCCTCGCAAGAGGCCCACAACCGCTTCGGCGGCGTGGTGCCCGAGATCGCCTCGCGCAAGCACCTGGAGATCGTCAACACCGTGGTGGGCGCCGCACTCGAGCGGGCGCAGACGGCGCTCGACGAGATCGATCTGATCGCCGCCACCCGCGGTCCGGGCCTGGTGGGTGCGCTGTTGGTGGGCTTCGCCACCGCGAAGGCGCTCGCGGCGGCACGGGAGCTGCAGTTCGCGGGCTGCGACCACCTGCAGGGCCACGTCGCCGCCAATTTCATCGCGGGCGAGGAACCCCCCTTCGAGCCCCCCTTCGTGTGCCTGATCGCGAGTGGAGGGCACACGCTGCTCGCGCGCGTATGCGAGCACGACGGGTATGAGCTGCTGGGAAGCACGCTCGACGACGCGGCGGGCGAGGCGTTCGACAAGGGGGCGCGGATGCTCGGCCTCGGCTACCCCGGCGGGGCAGCGCTCGAACGCCTCGCCGCGGGCGGCGACCCGGGCGCCCACCCGTTCACGGCCGGCGGGCCGCGGTCGGGCCTCGGCGTTGGCCGCCAGGCGTTCGCGCACGGGCTCGACTTCTCTTTCGCCGGGCTGAAGACCGCGCTGCTGTACAAGGTGCGCGAGCTCTCCGAGCGCGAGCTCGCCGCGCGTGCAGCCGATCTGGCGGCCTCCTACCAGGCGGCAATCGTCGAGCGCCTGCTGGAACGGGCCGAGCGGGCGCTGGAGCGCACCGGCCTCGATCGCCTCGCGGTCGGCGGCGGGGTGGCGGCCAACGGCGAGCTGCGCCGCCGGCTCGGCGAGCTGGGCGCCGAGGTGCACGTGCCCGCGCGTGCGCTGTGCACTGACAACGCCGCGATGATCGCGAGCGCCGCGCGCTACGCCGAGCGCCTGCCCTACCCCGACTACCTGCCGCTGGATGTGTACGCCACCGGCGAACGGCCGCGGTGAGGTCGGCTGGGCGGCGCCGGACCGTGGTTCGCGGTGTGAGGTCGCACGGCAACCTCGCGGGAGCCTTCGACGGGGGCCGCGGTTCCGCCCAGCCTCCGGCGAGGCTCCGGTTCCGCCCAGCCTCCGGCGAGGCCGCGGGAACCATCTCTATAGTCACGGACGATGGCATTCGGGGAGCTCAGCGGCGCGGCGCAGGCGGCCGAGCGCAACGGCAGCGGCGACGGCCAGCCGGGTGAGCGGCTCTCGCTGGGGGTGGCGGCGCGGCTGTCGCGCTACCTGCAGGTGCTCACGCAGGCGCGCAAGATGGGCAAGGAGACGATCAGCTCCCAGGAGCTCTCCGACTACACCCACGTCAACTCCACGCAGATCCGCCGCGACCTCTCCGGCTTCGGCAAGTTCGGCAAGCGCGGCGTCGGCTACAACGTCGAGTCGCTGGTGGCGCAGATCCGCAAGATCTTGCGCACCGCCGGCCAGCACAACATCGCGCTGTTCGGCGCCGGGCACCTCGGCAAGGCGATCGCCTCCTCGGACATCTTCGCCGATCACGGCTTCAAGGTGGTGGCGATCTTCGACGTCGACCCCGACAAGGTGGGCACGACGGTGGGCAACAAGCGCGTGCGCCACACCCGCGAGCTGCGCCAGATGGTGGAAGACGAGGACATCGTGGTGGGCGTGCTCGCGGTGCCGGGCGACGTCGCCCAGGCACTCGCCGACGAGCTCGTGCAGGCGGGGGTGAAGATCATCTTCAACTACAGCGAGTCGCTGCTGGTGGTGCCGCCCGAGGTGACCGTGCACACCTCCAGCCCCGCCGTGGATCTGCTGTACGCGCTGTACTTCTATCTGACCTGACCACTACTTCACAAACTGAAGTGGTATAGGTCAAAAAGCAATGCACAACCCCCACTCCCCGACCTCTCGCCTCCCGCGCGTGGCCGGCCGGCAGCGGCGACGGCAGTCGCGGCCGGCTGAAGGCCCGACCGTCATCGATCGACCGAGCCGATGAGCAGTCTCGACCGAGAGAGCGCACGATGAGCGGCATCGACCTCGACCGGGCGGCGGAGGCCTTCGCGCGGGCGGTGGACGGCACGGTGGGCATCGAGGAGGAGTTCTCGCTGCTGCACCCCGCCACGCTCGACCTGCAGCCCCGCTTCGAGCAGCTGCGGGACGCCGCGCGTACCCGCGATCCGCTGCTGTGCGAGCACATCACCGGCGAGCTGATCACCGCCGAGATCGAGATCATCTCCGGGGCGGGCGCCGACTTCCACGACGCGCTCGCCCGCCAACGCGAGCGCCGCAAGGCGCTGTTCGCGCTCGCCGAGGACCACGGGCTCGCGCTGGGCGCCACCGGGACGCACCCGTGGGCGGACTACCGCAAGCAGAGCATCATCGACACCGAGCACTACCGCCGCGTGGAGGAGGGGCTCAAATACGTCGCGTGGCGCAACAACACCTTCAGCCTGCACGCGCACGTGGGGATGCGCGACGCCGACCGCGCGGTGCGCGTGTGCGACCGCCTGCGCCCGGTGCTGCCGTTGCTGCTGGCGATCTCCGCCAACTCCCCGTACCTCGACGGGCGCGACTCGGGGCTGCACTCGGCGCGCACGCAGAGCTTCACACGCAGCTTCCCGCGCTGCGGCATACCCGATGCGTTCGGCGGGTGGGCGGCCTACCGTGAGTACATCGAGACGCTCGCGCGCACCAACTCGATCGTGGAGTTCACGCAGGTATGGTGGTCGGTGCGTCCGCACTTCGCGTTCGGCACGGTGGAGGTGCGGATCTGCGACGCGCAGAGCACCGCGCGGGAGTCGGAGGCGCTCGCGGGGCTGATCGTCGCGTGCGTGGCGCAGGCGGCGCGCGACGTCGACGAGGGCGTCCCGTTCGCCTCACCGACGCCGCGGATGGTGGAGGAGAACATGTGGCGGGCGATTCGCTTCGGTCTCGACGGGCGGCTGATCGACCTAGATCGCGTCGCGGAGTACCCGGCGCGCGAGGCGATCGAGCGGCTGGCGGCGTGGACCGCGCCGGTGCGCGGAGAGCTTGGCATCGAGCTGAGCTTCCCCGAGCGCAACGGGGCGCAGCGCCAGCGCGCGATGATCGAGGCGGGCGCCACGCGCGCGGAGGTGTTCGCGACGGCGGTCGCGGAGACCAGGCAAACCTACTCAGCGGAGGTAGCGGTGTGAGCACGCAGAGAACGCAGGGCGGGATGGCCGCGCAGCAGGACGGGATGGCCGCGCGGCAGGGCGGGCACGATGACGCGGGTGCGGGGCCGGGCGGGCAGCCGAGCGAAGCGGAGCTTCGCGCTGCGTACGAGGCCGAACTGAGCCGCATCACGAGTGCCGACATGGTGCTGCAGGCGACCGTCTCGCTGCTGAACATCGGCGCACGCCGCCTCGGGCTGGTGGGCGGAGGGGCGGGTGGGGGGACTGGTGGGGATCCAAATACCCTCGATCAGGGTGGCGCCGAGCGCGACCTCGAGCAGGTGCGCGACGCGATCGACGCGGTGCGCGGGCTGATGCCGGTGATCGAGCGCCGCGCGCCGCAGGAAGCGCGCCCGCTGCGCGATGCGCTCTCGCAGCTGCAGATGGCGTATGCACGCGAGGCGCCGACGCAGCCGCCCGCTCCGCAGGGCGCCGCCGGCAGCCCACCGCCTCAGCATCCACCACAGCCCAGCCCCGCCAAGGATGGTCCCGGCCCGGCCGAGGCCAGCGGCCGGCTGTGGGTCCCGGGGCGGTAGCACCTAAACGCCTTCCGCCGCGCGGCACGATACACTGCCCCCGCTTTTCCGCCGGGTAGGCGCTCAACCAAGCGATCCGGGCGGGAGGTGGACATCGGTGCGCGCGATCTCGCGCGACACGCCCAACTTTACGCCGGAGGATTTCTGTTGAGCAGCTTCCTGACGAACCATGGGGTCGTCGTCGCCCTCGTTTGCGCCGCTTGCGCTGTCGTGTACGGCCTTCTGACGACACGCGCTCTGCTTGCGCTCTCACCAGGCAACGAGCGCATGCAGAGCATCTCGCTCGCCGTCCAGCAGGGCGCGCGCGCCTACCTGAACCGCCAGTACGTCACGATCGCCGCGGTCGGCGTGGTGGTGTTCGTAGCGCTGATCTTCGTGCAGAACATCGCCGTCGCCTGCGGCTTCGCGGTCGGCGGCATCCTCTCCGGCTCGGCCGGTTACATCGGCATGAACGTCTCGGTGCGCGCCAACGCGCGCGTCGCCGAGGCCGCGCGCGGAGGGGTTTCGCCGGCGCTCACGGTCGCCTTCCGCGGCGGCGCGATCACCGGCCTGCTGGTGGTGGGCCTTGCGCTGTTGGGCGTCTCCGGCTATTACGGCCTGCTCACCGCCGTCTTCAACGACTCCCAGAAGACCGCGGTCGACGCGCTGATCGGCCTCGGTTTCGGCGGCTCGCTGATCTCGATCTTCGCCCGTCTCGGCGGCGGCATCTTCACGAAGGCCGCCGACGTCGGCGCCGACCTCGTCGGCAAGGTGGAGGCGGGGATCCCCGAGGACGACCCCCGCAACCCCGCGACGATCGCCGACAACGTCGGCGACAACGTCGGCGACTGCGCTGGCATGGCGGCCGACCTGTTCGAGACCTACGCCGTCACCGCCGTCGCGGTGATGCTGCTCGG
>DATMMB010000368.1:0-2227 GCA_035569895.1 Solirubrobacteraceae bacterium
ATGGTGGGCGCGTAATCCCAGTTGCTCACACATGCCGCCAGCTCCTGCGGCTCGACGCCCAGCGCCTGTAGGCGTGCCTTGACAGCGTCGAGCGAGTGCTCGGGGTAGTCCATACAGTGCTTGATCGCTGTGTAACGCTCCTCCTCTTCATTGCACACCAGCTCCACGGTGCCCTGCGGCGAGACCCGCACGAGCGCGGCCCCGGAGTTGTGGATGCCGACGCCGATGCCGAGCACGTAGGTCTCGCGGCCCTCGCGAATCGCATGCTCCAAGGCGGCAAGCCGGGAGCGCCCAAGGTCGCTGTCGAGACTGTGCAGGCCGCTGCGCGAGAGCAGCCTGTCGAGCACGGGCAGGGCTAGGCGACCGCCCCAATCGCCCAGGCGCCGACGCCTGGCACCCCATCTCCCGAAGGTGATACTCGAAGATTCTCTCACCGTGTGACGACCTCCAGGAGCACGACGCTGGAGGTGTCATCCTACTCGGCAGGGGTTGTCGCAGTAAGCATCCAGGCTATAAATGATCACACGTGAATGCCGTCGGCTGCTTCGTGGGCGGCGTGCGCCCGCACCGTTGGGGTGCTTGGGCGCAACGGCATAGTGCCTGCCGTCACGATGCTGCGGTCCGCGCTACTCCCCCCGCCAGCGCGGCGGGCGCTTCTCGGCGAAGGCGCTCATCCCCTCGCGCAGGTCGGCCGACTCGAAGGAGGCGCGGCGCAGCTCGATCAGCTCCGCTTCGACCTCCTCGGGGAGTCCTTCCTGCGCGCGCAGCAGCGCGGCGATCACCTGCTTGTTGCCGCGCTGGGAGAGCGGCGCGTTGCCGGCCAGCTCGCGCGCGAGCTCCAGCGTGGCGCGCTCGAGCTCCTCCGCGGCGACGACGCGGTTGACGAGGCCCCACCGCATTGCCGTGGCGGCGTCGATATAGCTACCGAGCAGGAACAGCTCGCGCGTGCGCGCGGCGCCGATCGCGTCGAGGAAGCGCCGCAGGCCGGTGTGGGAGTAGACCAGCCCCAGCTTCGCGGGGGGCATCCCCAGCTTGATCCGATCGGCGGCGACGCGCAGGTCGCAGGCGAGCGCGAGCTCGAGACCGCCGCCGATCGTGTGCCCGGGGAGCGCGGCGAGCGTCGGGTAGGGGAAGCGCTCGAGCGCTTCGATCGCCTCGGTGAAGGGGTGCGCCACCAGCCGCTCGGCCTCCGCCTGGAAGCGCCCGTCGGTGATTTCGCCGATCTCGTAGCCGGCGGAGAACATCCCGTGCGCGCCGGTGACAATCACGCAGCGCGCCTCGCCCGTGTCCTGGAGCTCGGCGAGCGTCGCCGCGATCGCGTCGAGGATCGGGTGATCCAGGGCGTTGCGCTTGGCCGGGTTGGCGATCGTCAGCCGCGCGATGCGCTCGGCGGGCCGGTCGACGAGGAGCTTGCCCGCGGCAAGCTCGCGTGGGGGGGCGCTGAAAGGGATGGCCGAAGCCTAATGGGTCCCGCCCGCGGGGCCCCGGAGGATGGCGCCGCTACTCCAGCACCACCAGCGTGTCGCCCTCGCTGACAGCCTGGCCCTCCTCGCAGAGGATCTCGACGACCGTGCCGGAGTCCTCCGCCTCGACCGGCATCTCCATCTTCATCGACTCGAGGATCGCGACGGTGTCGCCCTCCTCGATCTCGTCGCCCACGGAGCACTCGATTTTCCACACCGTGCCGGTGATGTGCGCCTCCACCTCAGCCATACATGGGCCTCCCATCGATCGCGGTTGCCTTGGTGGGCGAAGCATAAGGGGCCGTGGAGCTGCGGCCCCTGAAGCGCACTTC
The DNA here is from genome assembly GCA_035569895.1 of Solirubrobacteraceae bacterium. GTDB lineage: Bacteria > Actinomycetota > Thermoleophilia > Solirubrobacterales > Solirubrobacteraceae > Palsa-744. The sequence goes on from DATMMB010000368.1 coordinate 1,796, forward strand.
GATCGGGTTCAGGCGGCCGGCCTGCGCGCGGCGACGAACTGAGCGCCGCCGGCGACCTGTGCCTCGACCTCGCCGAGGCAGTGCTCGCGCAGCGCCTGCGGCAGCTCCTCCCGCGCGAACGGGCGCGCGCCAGTGAGGGCCCGCAGCACCCGTCGCGTGATCCGCAGCCTGCGGCCCTCCTCGAGGTCCAGGCGGGCCGCCAGCAGCGCTACGCGCCCGCCGGGCGCGAGCACGCGCACGATCTCGTCGAGCGCCTGTAGCGGCTGCGCGAAGAGGTGCAGCGCGCCGAAGCAGCAGATCGCGTCGAAGCTCTCTGGGCGGAACGGCAATGTGGCGGCATCGCAGCGGACGTATGCGGTGTTGGGCGCGGTGGCCGTGCGCGCGGCGTAGGCGAGCATCGCCGCGGAGGCGTCGGCCCCCACCGCCAGTCCC
>DATMMB010000369.1:0-3705 GCA_035569895.1 Solirubrobacteraceae bacterium
TGCAGGTCGCACAGCAGCGGCGTGCGCTCGGAGATCGCGTCGAACTCCTCGATCTGTAGCGGCACGCCCATTTCGCGGGCGACCGCCAGCAGGTGCAGCACGATGTTGGTGGAGCCGCCGCTGCACGCCCCCGCGGCGATCGCGTTTTCCAGCGCCGGCTTGGTGATCACTTCGCTGGGGCGCAGTCCGCGGCGCAGCACGTCCATCACCAGTTCCCCGCACTGGCGCGCCACCTCCAGCTTGCGGCCATCCTCGGCCGGCACCATCGCCGAGCCGGCGGGGGAGATGCCCAGCACCTCGAACGCCATCGCCATCGTGTTCGCGGTGAACTGCCCCCCGCACGCGCCCGCGCCGGGGGATGCGGCCTCCTCCAGCTCGTGCAGCTCCGCCTCGGTGATCTTGCCCGCGGCATACTCCCCGACGGCCTCGAACACCTGCTGGATCGTCACGTCCTGACCCCTATAGCGGCCGGGGCGGATCGAGCCGCCGTACAGCATCAGCCCGGGGATGTCCAGTCGCGCGAGCGCCATCACCGCGCCGGGGATCGTCTTGTCGCAGCCGGAGATCGTCACGAGCGCGTCGAAGCAGTGGGCGCTCGCCACCAGCTCGATCGAGTCGGCGACCAGCTCGCGCGACACCAGCGACGCGCGCATCCCCTGCATGCCCATCGTGATCCCGTCGGATATCGCGATCGTGTTGAGCTCCATCGGCGTGCCGCCGGCCGCGCGGATCCCTTCCTTCACCTTGCTCGCGAGCACGCGGTTGTTGAAGTTGCACGGCATCGTCTCGATCCACGAGTGCGCGACGCCCACGATCGGCTTGGCGAGGTCCTCAGCGGAGTAGCCGATCCCGTGCAGGTACGCGCGCGCGGCGGCCCGCTCGGGGCCGTCCGTCAGCGCGCGGCTGCGGTGCTTTACGTCGAACCGGCTCTGTTCGGGCGTCGGGTCGCTCACGCGGCGCGAACACTATTGGAGCCGCCCGCCACCCGCGCAGCCCGCCCGCGGCGCTCCAGCCGCTCCCGCTCCCAGCGCCGCAACCGTGCCAGATCGCCGCGCACCCGCTGAGGGTCCACCTGACGACCCGGCATATGCATGTTGGCGTCGGCGATCAACCGTCGCTCGTCGGCGTGCAGCGCCATCCACTTCGCGAGCACGTCGTCGGCGTCGGGCAGCCGCACGCTCCCGTACGGGCGCGTCTGGTCGGGGAACGCCACGCAGTACTCGTTCAGCAGCGCCCCCGTCTGCGGGACGTACGCGACGATCGGCTTGTGCGGGTACAGCAGATAGGCGTACGGCGCCCTCTCGTCGGCGCTCCGCTCACCGGCGGCGAGCTCGCCCGCAGCGGCGTCGGGCGATCGCCGCGCCGCGCCGCCCACCGGAGCCCACACGCGCAGGAAGCCGAGATCCCGGTACATCGCCCACTCCTCCTCGTTCACGCACGAGCGCAACAGCTCACGTGCGCGCTGCTCGGCGCGCAGCTCACGGCCGGGGTCGTAACCGACCGAAGCCGAGGGACGCTCGCCGCTGGCGAGCATCCCCGTTTCGGCCAGCGCAGCGGCGCGACGCCCTCGCCTGCCCTCGACGATCGCCCCCACCAGCCGCGGCAGCGAGCCGCGCAGCCGGGGCAGCGCCAGCTCCCACAGCAGCACCCCGGCGACGATCGCGGCGGTGCCCAGCGGGAGCAACATCCGCGGCGCCTATCCCCTGGCCCCGCCGGCGGCGCGCGGGAAGAAGATCACCCGCTCGGCGTCGCGTGGCACATCCTCGAAGCGCCCCACCATCTCCGCCTCGCGGCGGCCGTCGCGGCGCTCGGTCGGCACCGCCGCCCACATGCCCGCGTCGAGCTCGCGCCGGAACGCCTCGATCAGCGCACGCTCCTGCTCGGGCACCTCCACGTCGCCCTCCGCGAGCATCACCTCGCCATGGCCGGGCTTCATGCGCAGCAGCTTCATCGCCGGCCCCGCCGCGCTGGGCGACACCCGATCGCCGGCGTCGGCGCGACCGGCCCCTGGCCCCGCACAGCCGTTAGATGACCTAGCAGCAACTTCATCGCTCCCCGATTATGGCACTCCGCTGGGCCTCCAAATCGACGACATCCACCGGCCCGGCGCCCGCGCCGAGATCGCGCAGCCCGTGCGCCACCGCCTCGCCCGCCAGCCACCGCGCCGTGCGCGCCGCCTGCAGCGGGCTTTGGCCGAGCGCGAGCGCCGCCGCCAGCGCCGCGGAGTGCGTGCAGCCGGAGCCGTGCGCGGCGCCGTCCGGGTGGCGGTCACCGGGGATCTCGACCACGGCGCCGCCGCCCTCCCGCTCGGCCTCGCGGTCGCTTTCGTCCCCCCGCTCGGCCTCGCCCGCCAAGAACAGATCGACCGCGCGCGCCCGGTGGCCGCCGGTGAGCACCACGATCCGCGGCCCCAGCGCCAGCACCGCGCGGACGAGCGGCTCGCCGTCGGCGTCGTCGCCTGCCGCCGTGAGCACCCGCGCCTCTGGCATGTTGGGCGTCAGCACCGTGGCGCGCGGCAGGATCTCCGCGACGAGCGCGCGCTGCGCGTCGGGCTCGAGCAGGCGTGCGCCCGACTCCGACACCATCACCGGGTCGACCACCACCGGTGTGCCGGGCGGCAACTCATCGAGTGCTTGCGCCACCGCCAGCGTCATCTCCGCCGTTCCCAACATCCCCACCTTCACCGCGTCGACGCCGATGTCGTTCACGACCGCCCGCACCTGCGCGAGCACGATCCCCGGCGGCACCATGTGCACGGCGTCCACACCGACCGTGTTCTGGGCGGTGATCGCGGTGATCGCGCTCATGCCGTGCACGCCGCAGCGGGCGAACGCCTTCAGGTCGGCCTGCACCCCGGCGCCGCCGCCGGAGTCCGAGCCGGCGATCGAGAGCGCGGTGGGGGTGTGCGCGCGCGATGCCATCGCCGCGCCACTGTAGTGCGGCGCGGCTTGCTGCGCATAACTGATCACCGTGTAGCTGTGATATTGTGACCCACAGTGCCCAACATCACCGTAACCGTACCCGACGACGTCTACCGAGCGGCCCGTGTCCGTGCAGCCGAACGCGGTAGCTCGGTGAGCGCGCTGGTGGCCGACTACCTGCGTTCGCTCTCCGAACGGGAGGCCGAGTTCGCGCGGCTGGAGGCCCAGCAGCACCGCATCCAGCGGCAGATCGAGCGTTTCAGCTCCCGCGACCGCCTCGACCGCGAGGAGCTGCACGGGCGTGCGGTTCGCTGACACCAACGTCCTGCTCTACGCCATCTCCCGCGACTCCGAGGAGCAGGCAAAGGCCGCGCGAGCGAACGAGCTCCTCGCCTGCAGGGACATCGGGCTCTCGGTGCAGGTGCTCCAGGAGCTCTACGTCCAGGCCACGCGCGAGCGCCGAGCCGACCGCCTGACCCACGAGCAGGCCGCCGCGCTGGTCGACTCCTTCCGGCGCTTCCCCGTCCAGGAGACGACGGTCGCGGTGATGCTCGCCGCGCTCGCCACACGGCAGCGCTTCGAGATCTCCTACTGGGACGCCGCGATCATCGAGGCTGCGCGCACCCTCGGCTGCGAGGTGGTTCTCTCGGAGGATCTGAGCGACGGCCAGGACTACGGCGGCGTGCGCGTGGAGAATCCGTTCGGCGATTGCTGATCGACAGCGGCCGAGCGGACCGCCCTCACACCCCGAGCACGGACAGCCCCGGCACCCGCTCGAACTCGC
>DATMMB010000370.1:0-3648 GCA_035569895.1 Solirubrobacteraceae bacterium
TTGCGGTCGCCCTTCGGGCTCCCTCCACTCCCCGGTACCAGCAGCGGGGAACACCAGCTCCTGCGACTCCGTGTGATCCTGCGTAGTAGTAGGCACGGCGATCTCTTTCGCTCGTGCCTACACAGTTCCTGGGACACTCCCCTCTCTCGTTCTTTTCATTGTCAAGCTGGCGTGATTGTCGAGTGTGCGGGTGCGGCCGGGCTTGGGGAAGCCCCACGCGGCGCGCAGGAGCTCGGGCGCACGGAAGACGCGGGTGGGATCACCGGCGAGGCGGACGAGCGGTTCGTATGCAGGTCGAGGCGCTGGGTCGTGGAGGGTGGCGCTGTGAGCGGTGGTGTCGATCCTCAGCGGGCCGACCTGGAGCACTCGGTCGCTTTGGGCTTGTGGTGCGTCGTAGGACGGCTCGCAGGCGGCCGCTTAACCCTCGGATTGGAGGCTTTCATGGCTATTGTGTTGGATCGGTCGCAGCGTGACGCGGTGTATTGGTTCGTGGTCAATGACTTGGCGGCGGTGGCGGTTTGACGAACGCACTGGAGACGGATGAGATCAATCGCGCTCGCTGGCTGCGCCGCAACTTCGATCAGGCGACGCAGCTGCTCGATTCAGATTGGCTGGGAGAAGGCAGGCTCGCGCGAGTGCTGTGAGGTGGCGTTGAGCGCGGCTGATGCGCTGGCGCTGTTCGGCCGTTTGTATGAGCGGGCGACGGGGGTGATCAACGACTCGACCAGCGAGCTTGCCAACACGGTGCTGAAGGAGGCGGTGTGTGTCGCTGAGGTTTCCGGGCGGGTCTTACCCCGCGCCAGCCATCGCCGCCAGCACCCTGCCCAACGCCAAAGCCCCCATCCCCAGCAGGGAACGGGAGCTTTTGGACGTTGGTTCGATTAGCAAGGTTTTGGTGGAGCTAGCCGGGCTCGAACCGGCGACCTCCTGCATGCCATGCAGGCGCTCTCCCAGCTGAGCTATAGCCCCGAGCAAAGCTAATGCTACCGGGTGGCGGCGCGGACTCCCGCCGACGACATCGACATTGCGCGGGCCGGTTCGCCGCAACCGCGCGCCGTTGTGGCAGGAATCGTTGGAAATCAGTCCTTGCGGACAGAGTCGGGATCGGTCACGATCGTTGCGTGAGCACCGCTGAGACGCCGCGCGAGGTAGCGATCGTCGCCTATGAGGGCGTGCAAAGCCTGGATGTCACCGGTCCGTTGGAGGTGTTTGCCGGTGCGCGGCTCCTGCGTGAGCATGGTGGAGCGCCGAATGGGTACTACCGCACTACGGTGCTGAGCGTCGACGGCGCACCCGTGACGAGCTCCAGCGGCCTGACGATCGTGCCAAACACCGATCTCGCCGGCGCGCCGGAGGCGATCGACACGCTGATCGTCGCCGGCGGCACGGGAGCCCAGCGAGCGAGCGCCGACCGGACACTGCTCGATTGGATCGCCGCCCGCGTCCCGACCACGCGACGGGTGGCGTCGGTGTGCACCGGCGCGTTCGTGCTCGCCGCCGCGGGCGTGCTGGACGGCCGCCGCGCGACCACGCACTGGGCGGCGGCTGCGGCGCTCGCCCGCCGCCACCCGGAGGTGCGCGTGGATCCCGAGCCGATCTTCGTGCGAGATGGCAACGTGTGGACCTCGGCGGGGGTCAGCGCCGGCATGGACCTCGCGCTGGCGATGGTGGAAGAGGATCTCGACCGCGACGCCGCGCTCACGATCGCGCGTCACCTCGTCCTGTTCCTGCGCCGTCCCGCCAATCAGTCGCAGTTCAGCGTGACGCTCGCCGCGCGTGCGCCCGAGCGGAGGGGGCTGCGCGAGGTGCAGCGCCACGCGATCGAGAACCTCGCGGCCGACCTCACGGTGGAGTCGCTCGCGCGCCGCGCCCACATGAGTCCCCGACACTTCGCGCGCAGCTTCCGCGCCGAGGTGGGTCTCACGCCCGCCCGCTACGTCGAGCGCCTGCGGCTGGAGGCCGCGCGGCGGCGGCTGGAGGAGGGGGCGGAGCCCATCGCGGCCGTCGCGGTGGTGTGCGGGTTTGGCACCGCCGAGACGATGCGCCGCGCCTTCCTGCGTGCGCTCGCGGTCGGGCCCTCCGAGTATCGCCGCCGCTTTCACACAGCGACCGACCCAACGATCACCGTCCCGCCCTCCGCCGACGCGGCCCGTCGCCATCCCCAACCCGGCGGTCATCACCCGGACCCGGCGGCTGTCACCCCCGTCGTGGCGGCCTGAACAGCCGACTCGACCAACAACCGCCGCCGCGCCAACCGCGCGGTGGCCGACGCCAAGGAGCAGACCGATGAAGATCGCGATCCTGATCTACGAGGGCATCACCGCGCTGGACGCGGTCGGCCCGTATGAGGTGCTGAGCCGTCTCCCGGACGCCGAGCTGACGTTCGTTGCTCAGGAGCCGGGACCCAAGCGGACCGATACCGGCACGCTTGCGCTGTATGCCGACGCCTCGCTGGCGGAGGTGCCTGCCCCCGACGTGGTGCTGGTCCCCGGCGGGCCCCGCCGGACGGAGCTGATGGATGACGGCCCCGTGCACGAGTGGCTGCGCGCTGCGCACGAGCGCTCGACGTGGACCGCATCGGTGTGCACCGGTTCGCTGATCCTCGCCGCCGCCGGTCTGCTCGAGGGTAAGCGCGCCACCACCCACTGGAACGCGCTCGAGGAGCTCGGCCGGCTGGGGGCGACGCCGGTGTCCGAGCGCGTGGTGTGGGACGGCAAGATCGTCACCGCCGCCGGCGTGTCGGCGGGGATCGACATGGCGCTCGCACTGGCGGCGAAGATCGCCGGCGAGCAGGTTGCGCAGGCGATCCAGCTGGGCATCGAGTACGACCCGCAGCCGCCGTTCGACACGGGCTCGCCGCGCAAGGCGCCGGCATCGCTCGTCGAGGCGGTGCGCGCCCGTGCGCGCTTTGAATCGGCGTCGGCGTAGGGCACGAGCGCCAGCTGCCCGACCTCGGCAGAGTTCCGCCGTCGCACTGCCCGCCTTCAGCCGGCGCTCTTCCACTTGATCGAGCAGCCCACCGGGGTCGTCTCAGCGGGGTCGGGCGCACGGTCGGCGAGCACTGCGTCGAGCGCGGCCCGCAGAAATGCGGCATTCGCGGCGGGGTCGTCGTAGTCGGCGTCGGGCGCCCCGCGGTAGCGCAACGCTCCCGCGGCATCCAGCACGAACACGTCCGGGGTGGTCTGCGCGTCGTAAGCGCGTGCCACCGCCTGGGACTCGTCGCGCAGGTACGCAACCCCGTCGAACTCGCCGGCGCGCACGCGCGCGGCCATCGCCTCGGGCGAATCGCCCGGGTAGCGCGAGGCATCGTTGGGGTTGATCGCGAGCATCCGCACGCCGCGGGCGCCGTAGTCGCGCGCGACCGCGATCAGGCGCTCGTGCCAGGCGAGCGCGTAGGGGCAGTGGTTGCAGGTGAACACAACCACCGTGGCCGGCGCTCCGCCGGGCTCGTGCACGACGCCTTCGGTGTCAGGGAGTGCAAAGCTCGGCGCGGGCGCGCCGATCGCCGGCATCTCAGTCCCGCCCGTTCGTCGCGGCCAGGGCCCGGCTCAGCGCGGCGCGCACGTCGGCCGGGTCGGGGGTGGGGGAGATGCGCCCATCGCGGCGATTGTAGACGCGACAGCTCAGGCCGTACGGCTGCTCGCCGGG
>DATMMB010000371.1:0-11823 GCA_035569895.1 Solirubrobacteraceae bacterium
TTGCGGTCGCCCTTCGGGCTCCCTCCACTCCCCGGTACCAGCAGCGGGGAACACCAGCTCCTGCGACTCCGTGTGATCCTGCGTAGTAGTAGGCACGGCGATCTCTTTCGCTCGTGCCTACACAGTTCCTGGGACACTCCCACCCCCGTTTTGCGGGGGTTTTTTGATGGAAATTTTGGTGGTGAGGTTACCGGTTCAATTCGCCGGGCGGGGCTAGAAAAGTCCGCATTTTGCGGGCTTTTGGGTGCGTGAGGGTGTTGCTGGTGTGCATGGGGTGGTAGCTGCGTATTGCAGTCCTATTGCAGCGCGGCGCGATTCTTTTGCAGGGCTTTACGCCACATGGGCTGGCTCTGGGGGCTGCTGTGGCGGGGGTTTTTTTTAGACGCTGCTGGTGGGCGTCCATGGCGCGCCGTGTGCGTGCCAACGCCCGGTGTGCGGCGAGCTTTGAATATGTGCTGCAGACGAGGTATCCGCCGTCGCGGTGGCCGGCGATGTGGGAGGTCGTCTGGATGTCCAGGCCGAGGCCGCCGTCGTGGGGTGGGTCGATCATCCATTGGATCGCGCGGTGGCGGAGCTCGTAGAACTCAAGGCCGGGCATCTGGGCGGCGGCGCGTACTGAGTGCCAGTGCGCGGACCAGGTGCTGCGTCGCATGTAGCAGCCGCGTGGGGTGGGGAAGAGGATCTCATGGCTGAATCTGGGCATGGTCTGCAGATGGCTGCGTAGCTTTGGGCTCATCGTGATGTCTCGCGGCTCGTCGTCCTTGGGCCAGCCGGTGACACCGCTTGCCATGTCCAGTTGGCGACGGACGTGGATGAGGCCCGCGGTGTAGTCGATGTCGCTGTGGTTCAGGGCGAAGATCTCGCCGGGGCGCATGGCTGCCTCGCCGATCGCGAGCACGGCGCCCTGGAGGATCAGCCCGTAGCTGTCGGTGCGGCTCGCGCGGGCGCACCGACACAGCCGCTCGTATTGCTCGTCGCTGATCACCTCGAAGCCGGGCCTGTCGATTCGGCGTGTTCGCTTGATCGCCCCCAGGCAGGTGAATGCGTTGCTGGCGATCAGCTCGCGGTCGAGCGCGTGGTTGAAGAACTGGCGCGCCGACTGCTGGACGTGACGTCCGCGGGGTAGTGCCCAGCTCAGCGCCTCCTGGCGGCTGAAGCTGTCGAGCTGGCGGTCCCCGAACTGTCGAACGAGCGGCTTGAGCCCGTCGCGCATTCGCCTGACGGTGCTCGGGCGCCGCCCGGTCTCCTTGTGTACGCGCTGACCGTCGGGCCAGGTCATCGTGATCCTGCCGTTCTCGTGTATCACGGCGCCGGCGAACTCCATCACCGTCGGGGTTCGCCGGCGCTCGGCGAGGTCGACCTCTTCGCGCAGCTCGACCAGCCGCTCGTGCTCGGCTTGCTTGTAGGTGGCGATCGAGGGGTGCGTGCCCACCCACTTTGTGTGGCCCTTGTACGAGACCATGCCCACGTAGCGCGGCCTGCGTCGTGTTCCCCGATTGTGCGGCATGACGTCCTCCTCACGGCTGTTACTCTCGGTGGGTTTTGAGCGCTTCGCGGGCCCGGGTCGGCTTCAAGGACTACGGCGCTCGCCGTGGCCGACCCGCCTATCGCACCGGCCGCTGTCTTGCGCATCCAGGATGGGGTGCATGCTGAGAAGATGCGTATGTGAAGATTGCCGAGGCGATAGTACGGGGCGAGGGTCCGCGGCTCGACTTCAAGCGGGATCTGTCTTCCCCGAAGTCGGTCCTGAAGGACATCGTGGCGTTCGCGAACACCGCGGGCGGTACCGTCGTGATCGGCCTCGAGGACGACGGTTCGGTCGTCGGCGTCGCGGACCCTCTACGTGAAGAGGAGCGTCTGTCCAGCAAGATCAGCGACGGCATCGAGCCGCAGCTGCTGCCGGAGATCTATGCGGTCTCGCACGGTGAGCAGGAGCTGCTGGTCGTCGAGGTCGCTCATCATCCTGCGCCGTTTTACCTGCGCTCGGAGGGCTCCGACCGCGGTGTGTATGTGCGGCGGGGGTCCACGAGCAGGCGAGCGGAGCCCGAGACGCTCGCAGAGCTCCGCCGCCAGGCCGCCGGAGAGTCCTTCGATCTCTTCGCTCGCTCAGACGTCGCCTTCGACGACCTCGACAAAGCGCGGATGAAAGTAGCGTTCGAGGGCCACGATGTGCCGCTGCGCGCCGCGAAGCTGGAGGCACTCGGCGTCCTGACGCGCTACCAGGGCAAGGTTGTCGCGACGAACGCCGCCGTGATCCTCCTTGGTCAGGACGCGACACGCGGGCGCTACTTCAGGGACGCGCGCGTCGAGGGAGCACGCTTCGCTGGAGCCACACGAGCGGCCGACATCGAGGACATCTTCGACCCTGACGAGGAGCTCACGGTACTCGAGGCGATCGACGCCGCCGAGCGCTTTATCCGGCGCAACACCCGTCAAGCCGAGCCAATCCCGCGGGGGCGGCTGCAGCGTGAGCGCCTGGCGGAGTTCTCGCCCGTAATGGTGCGTGAGCTGTTGGTCAACGCGATCGCACATGCCGACTACTCCAGGACCGGCGAGACGATCAAAGTGCTCGTGTTCGATGACCGCGTCGAGATTCTCAACCCGGGGCCAATGCTGCCTGGCGTGACGACCGAGGACATCCGCAACGGCCGCTCGAAGATCCGCAACCGCGGCATCGCGAGCGTACTGCGACGCATCCGCTACATGGAGCGGTTCGGCACCGCCTGGGAGAAGATCCAGGCCGAGATGGCGAACGGTTACCCGGAACCTCGCTTCGACGGGGATGGACCGGTGTTCCGCGCCACCCTCTGGCCCCATCCCTCCCTCGCCGGCTCAGGCCGCCATTTATCCCGCCATGTTGGCGGGATAAATGGCGGGACAACTGGCGCGATAGGTGGGTTGGGCAAGGGTGATGTCGCTCGCCGCCGAGGAGTCATCCTTGACGCACTCGCCGAGACGGACGGTCTCGACGCCCAGGAGTTGCAGTACCGACTCGAGATCGCGCCGCGAACGCTGGAACGAGATCTCGCAGCATTGCGCGACGCCGGTCTCGTGACGCGCGTGGGCTCGCGGAAGACCGGACACTACCGAGCCGTCGAGACCGCGCGATAGAGCGCTCACCGTACGTGCCGCTCCGGCCACCGACGCTTGCGGCAACATTCCACGTCATGGACCGCAACCAGGAGCACCCCGAGTCCCCGGTGCAGCTGGCCCTCGAGCCTGAGTTGGCGCCCTACGTGCCGCCCAAACTAGACGCCGCATTTGGCGATGAGGCCCTCGCGCGCCGCGCGAAGGCGATGGCATGCACGGTGCCGCTGCATCATCTGGAGGCCAACAAGGGTCGGGTACGTGAGGGCGAGTTCGGCGCGTACACCGTGTGGGGGCTGGCATTCGTCGCGATCGACACCGTCACGGTGCAGATGGACTTCGACCGCGGCGCCGTGCACGACGCGGTCATCGACGCGGTGCTGCCCTATGCGCGCCGCCAGGCGCCCGACCGCGACGAGGCGGAGCATCGCGAGGTTTGCAAGTGGGTGCTCGACGAGCTCATCGGCACGAGTTCGCAGCGGGAGTTCGCGGTCGAGTACGGCGACTGGAGCGGCGAGTATGTGCGGCGCAGCTTCGGCTTCCAGCTGCTCGTCGAGCGTCAGGCGCCCGATGGCTCGGTCTATCTGCGCGCGACGGACGCCGCGATCAATGTGCTCGTCGGCGCGCTCGACACCGACGTCGAGTCCGCTCAGGCCGCCGCGGAGGCCAAGTTGGAGAACCTCGTGCGCCGCGGCCGGCTTTCCGAGGCCCAGTACGCCGCCCAGCAGGCCCGCTACCGCACGATCCAGCTCGGCGAGTTCGTCCGCCAGGATCTCGCGGCGACCAGGCGCAACGTCGCGAACGTCGATTGGGCCGGCGAGGTCTCGCCGCGGCTTGACGGAGCGCTCGCGCACGTCGGCGAGCGCCTGGAGGTCGAGCGACGCATCGCGGAGAACATCCGCGAGACGCGCGACCGCGCCGAGGAGTCCGCGCGGCGCGCGCAGGCGGCGAGCCTGATCGAGCTGCTCGAGGAGTGCCAGAACCGCCACATGGTCCTGCAGCGCAAGCTGATGGAGGCGCGCGAGGTGTTCCTCGCCGAGCAGGAGCGTCAGGTCTTCGCGCCGCCCGTCAGCGTGCGGCTGCGCGACATCACCGGCGAGCTGCTGCTGCCGGTGCTCGCGCTCTCGCTCACCGACGCCGAGCCGCCCGCGGTCAACTTCTTCGAGCGCGTCCTCGGGGCGCGGCCGCGGCGCATGGGGCGTCTCGCGACGATGGTCGCCCAGCTTCTGGCTCCGCCGCGCGAGCGCGACGAGCTCGGCGCGGAGCTCATCGAGCCTGAACTGCGCGAGCTCACACCCTACGAGGCATTCCCCGAGCCCGTGCGTGCCGCGGCCGGCGCCGTGCTGAGGGATGTCGACTTGCAGCCGACGCGGCTGAGCGCGCTGCTCGCCGCGGGGCTCGAGCACTCGCCCGCCGCTGCGCATCTGCTTGCGCTGCTCGTGTTACACGCGTTCTCCCCCGCGCTCGAGTCCCAGCTGCGCGTCGGCGATGAGTCTGCGCTGTTGCTTGCGTGGTCGGATGGCACGCCGCTGCCGCCCGACCTGCGCGGCGCCGCTGACGCGCAGAGCTTCCACGGCGACAACCTGCTCGTCGCGCGGCTCGACGTCGGTGCCGCGGCACAGCTCGTCGAGGAGGCCGCATGAAGCGCAGGCAACCAAAGGATGCCCAATGAGCCTCGTCGAGGACACCGGCCACGCGTCGCAGCTGATCGCCTACGGGCTGCGCCCGAAGCTGAGGCCGATCGAGGATCCGGACTACCGCGACCTCGTGCGCCGTTACCGCCAGCAGGATGGCTTCGCGCGCGCGGTCGGCGCGGTCGCGAACGGGATGGGGCTCGACGTGCTCGACGTTACGGAGGCCGCCGGCGTCGTGCTGGGCGCGCGCGAGGGGTCGGCGTTTGCGATGCGGATGGAGGACTACTACCGGCGCACGCGCGAGCGCAACCCGCGCCTGCGCGTGCTGCACGGGCTCGCGCAGCTCGCGATCGCCGCGATGAGCTTCCCGCGCCCGGACGACCTCGAGGACGCCGAACACGCGCCGCGCGTCGCGGTCAACGAGGTCGACGAGTACCTCCGCGACCTCTGCCGCCGCCTCGACGAGCGACACGCCGAGCAGGAGCTCGACCCGCCCGCGGAAGATCCCGGCCTGGAGCGCTCGTGGCGGATGTACGCGCGCCAGCCCGAGGCGGCCGCGACGGAGGATCGGCGCGCGTGGTCGGGCGCGACGCGTCAGGTGATCGCGAAGGCGTTCGGCGCGCTCACCGAGCAGGGCTTGATGCGCAAGGTCTCCGACGCGCTTGGCGGCACCTACCAGCCGACGCCCGCCTACCGCATCCACGTGCGCGAGCTCGCGCACGAAGACGTGTGGTTCGAGCTGGACCGCGTCACCAACGACGCCGACCGCGCGCGCTGGTAGCCGATGTACGAGCTCAACCGCGTGCTGCTGCAGTCGATTGGCCCCAAGGGCGCCCGCTACGAGGACGTGCTGCTCGACTTCCGCGACCGCAACGCGGACCCGGCGCGCGGCTCGGTGCTGTTCCTGGAGAACGGCGGCGGTAAGAGCGTGCTGTTGAAGCTGCTGTTCTCCGTGCTGCTACCCGGGCGCCGGCTCGTCCTCGGCGCCAACTCGAACACCAAGACGCTGGAGAACTTCGTCCTGACCGGCGACACCGGCCACGTCCTCCTTGAGTGGCGGCGCGTCACCGCCGAGGGGCAGGCGCTCGGGGAGCGGCTTCTGACGGGCAAGGTCTACGAGTGGCGCGGGCGTCAGCACTCCGCGGACTCGCAGAACCTGCGCGAGGCGTGGTACACGCTGCGGCCCGCCGAGGACGCGCTCACACTCGAGACGCTGCCTACCCGCGCGGAGCGCGACGGGTCGCAGTTCAAACGCCTATTCGGCTCCTACAAGGAGAAGCTCGAAGAGGCCAATCGCGCGCACCCCGAGCTCGAGCTCGTGTGGACTGAAGGGCAGCGCAAGTGGGTCGAGCATCTCGACGCGCTCGGCCTCGACCCCGAGCTGTTCAAGTACCAGCGCGAGATGAACGCCGACGAGGGCGACGCCGACGAGGTCTTCGCCTTCCGCACCCACGACGCGTTCGTCGACTTCCTACTCGGAGCCGTCACCGATCGCGAGGGACCCGGCGAGCTCGCGACGAACGTCGACCGCTACGCCGAGAAGCTCCGCGACCGCGAGCGGCTGCAGCTCGAGCAGGCATTCGTTGAGGGTGCGATCGAGCGACTGCACCCCCTTGCTGTTGCAGCCGAGCGCCGTGAGGCGGCTGCGACGAGGCTGCGCGACGCGCAGCGTTCAGCGCATGATGTCCACGGCCAGTTCGCCGCCGCGGCGCGCGCTGCCGCCGACGAGCACGAGCGCCTGCGGGCGCGGGCCGACGAGCAGGAGAGCCGTGCGCGCACGCTCGACACCCGCAGCCGCGAGCTGCAGGGGCAGTTGAGCGAGCTGCGGCGCCACGCCGCGCAGTTTCGTCTCGACGCCGCTGCCGCCGCGTTCGCCGATGCGGAAAGCGCCCGCGCGGTGGCGCTGCACGAGATGGCCGCATGGCGCGCCGCCGAGCCGCTCGCCGCGCAGCGAGTCACGGCGGCGCGCGTCAAGGCGCTCGACGAGCAGCTCGCCGCGGCCGAGCGCGAGGCGACGCCGCTGCTCGAGCGCCGAGCGGATGCGGCGCGGCGCTACGCCGGGGCCCTACTCGCGCTGATCGACGACGCGCGCGCCGCGGCCGAGGGCGCGGACACGCTCGCCGCGAGCAGGACCGAGGCGGCCGCGTCCGACGAGCTCGCCGCGGGCGCCGCGCGCGAGGACGCAGGGCGCCTGCGTGCGGAGGCCGCCGCGGCACAGTTGCGCCTGGATGCGATCGAGGCCGAGCGCGACCGCCTCGTCGCCGCGAAGCTGATCGTACGCGGTCAAAGTGCCGACGACGGCCTCGCGGTGCTCGACGAGCGCGAGCGCGAGGCCGAGCGGCGCGAGCGTCAGGCGGGCGAGCGCATCGGCGTCATCGACGTGCGCCTGCGGGAGCTCGAGCAGGAGCTCGCGCAAGCCGATCTCGCGGAGACGCGCGCCGGCGAGCACGCGGCCCGACTCGAGCGCGAGCGCGACGAGCTGCGCCAGCGCGCCGAGCGGCTCGCGGGCTCCGAGCGGCTGCGCGAGCTCGCCTCGGTGGAGCGCGTCGACCTCTGGCGGATGTCCGACCCGCTGCACCACGCACTCGTCGAGGCGGCCGCCGCAACCGAGCGCGACACCGTCATCCTGGAGCTTGAGGCCGCCGACGATCGCCACGCTTCGCAGGCCCTGGAGGAGACCGGCCGGCTGCCCGCCGCGCGCGACGCCAGGGAGGCCGTGCAGGCGCTGCGCCGCGCCGGCGTCGCGGCGGTGTCCGGCTGGGACTATCTCGCCGAGTCCGTGAGCACGGCCGAGCGCGAGCCGCTGCTGCGCCGCGCGCCGGAGCTCGTGGGCGGCGTCATCCTCACCAACCCAGCCCACCGCGAGCGCGCCGAGGCGGCGCTGCTCGACGCGGCGCTCAAGCCGACGATCGTGATCGTGCTCGGCGACTCCTCCGAGCTCGCCGACGCCGCCGCCACCGAGGGACCGCGCGAGCGCTTCGTCGTCGCCCCCAACGTCGCGCTCTACGACGAGCACGCCGGCGAGGACGAGCGCGAGCTTCGCGCGGAGCGGCTCGCGCGTGTCGCCGAGCGCCGTAGCGAACTCGACGCCCGCCACCGCGGCGACCGGGAGTTGCGACGCGAGCTCGAGGCCTTCCTCGTCGACTGTCCCGCGGGGCGCCTTGATGAGCTCGCGGCCGCGGCCGCCGAGCAGTGCACGCTGGCGAACGACGCCGCCGCCGGAGCGGAGTCGATGCGCGCGGAGCGCGCCGAGCTCATCGCCGAGCGCCCGCAGCGCGATGCCGCCGCAGGCGCCGCGCGTGCCGAGCGGCGCGCGGCCGCCGACGCGCGGCCGCGCCTGGAGGGCTTGCGCGAGCGCGCCGCCGCCGAGCGCGACCTGCGCGAGGCCGTTCGTCGCGACACTCAAGCCGCTGCGGCGGCTGCCGAGGAGTCCGCGCGCCACGCGCGCGCCGCGCAGGAGCTCCGCGTGGCCGCGCAGGAGGCGACTCGCCTCGCCGACGACCAGCGCCGCCGCGCGGACCGCCTCGGCGACGATCTGCAGGGCGTCGAGGGCGCCGGCGATGACGTCGCGCGCCAGCGCGCCGAGGCGTCGATCGAGGAGTTGCGCGGCGCGTACGCGCTGGCGACGCGCGTGCTCGACGACGCCACCACCGGGTCGGAGCTCGCGGCCGAGCACCGGCGCGCGCAGGCGTCCGAGGCCGAGGCGCGCGCGAGGCTGCAGGAGCACGACGCCGACGAGCTTGCCCGCGCGGCCGAGCTGCTCGTCGAGGCGACCGACCGCACCGCGCGCCGCGAGGGCGAGCGCCGCGCCCAGCGCGACGCCGCGAGCTCCGAGGAGCGTCGCGCGCAGTGTCTGGCCGAGCGGGAAACCCGCCAGGCCGAGCTCGATCGCGCGACCCCGCGCAGCGAGTCCGGCCGCGGCCCGCGCGCGCCGCTGACCGGTGCGCTGGTCCCGCGCGACCTCGACCACGCGCTCGCGCTGGCGCAGCGCCTCGACGGCGAACGCGTGCGAGCGCTCGAGGACCAGCGCGCCGCCGACACGACGGCGCGCCAGGCGCGCGAGCAGGCGACGAAGGCGCAGTCGCGCGCCGCGGTCGTCGGCTCCTACGCCGAAGCGGTCGCAGGCGCACTGGTATCCAGCGGCCAGGAGTTGGATGCCGTGGCCGCCGAGGACTCCGCGGCTGCCGAGGACGCCGCGGCCTTCCCGGGCGGCGCCGACGAGGCCAAGGTTCTCGCGCAGCAGCTCACGACCGCGCTGCGGGAAGCCGACGGCACGCTCGACGCCGCGGAGGCCGAGGTGCGCGACCTCGCGCAGCGCGTCTCGAGCTTTGCGCTCGACGACGCCTTCAAGGCGATGGCCGGAGGTAACCTGCGCGAACGGCTCGTCCGCGACGAGGCCGCGACGCTGGCGCGGCGCAGCGGCGAGCTGATCCCGCACCTGCAGGCGCGCGCCGCCGAGGTCGCCAAGGAGCTCGCGTCGATCGAGCAGCACCGGGTGCTGCTGCTCCAGCGCCTGGCCGCGCTCGTGCAGACCGCCCTGAACGCGCTGCGCCAGGCGGGACGCGCCTCGCGGCTGCCCGCCGACCTCGGTGACTGGTCGGGCAGGCAGTTCCTGCGCATCGACTTCGAGACCCCCGACTCCGAGGACGTGCTGCTGGAGCGCCTCGGCGAGGTGCTCGACTCGTCGGTCGGCGGCGACGGCGGGCGCGACCGCGACGGCATGACGCTGCTGCTGCGCGGCGTGCGCGCCGCGGCCGACCCACGCGGCTTTCGCGTCTCGGTGCTCAAGCCCGACACTGTGCTGCGCGACGAGCGCGTGCCGGTCACCGCGATGGGCGAGTTCTCCGGCGGCCAGCGCCTCACGGCGGCGATCGCGCTGTACTGCACGCTCGCCGCGATGCGCTCGACCTCGCGCGGCCGGCAGAGGCCGCGCGCGGGGGTGCTCTTTCTCGACAACCCCATCGGCACCGCCAGCGCGGAGTACCTGCTCGACATCCAGCTCAAGGTCGCCGACCGCGTGGGCGTCCAGCTGGTTTATACGACGGGCGTCTTCGACACCAACGCGCTCTCGAAGTTCCCGTGCGTGCTGCGTCTGCGCAACGACCTCGACATGCGCGCCGGCATGCAGCGCATCAGGGTCGCCGACAGCCTGCGCGCCGCGCTGCTGAACGGACGCGCGGAGGAGGACGGCAATGGCTACCTCGACGTCGCGCGCGTCGTGCACGAGCGCGACGTGAGTGAGCGTGTCGTCGGGCACAAACGCTCCGACGAGCCGCGTCTCGCATGAGGCAGCCCGAGAGCGCAACTCGGGGTCGCTGGAAATGAGCGAGCCCGCGCCTGCTCTCGGCGTCACCGCGGCGGCGCTCGCGCGCGAGCTTGGGAGCTGGCCGCGGCGCCAGCTGCAGCTCGGTGAGCTCCAGGCGCTGCTGCTGACCACGGAGCCGGCGCTCGAGCACGCGCCGGAGCGGAGAGCCCGCCTGCGGGAGGTCCTCGACGAACTGGTCGACGCGGGTCTCGTAGAGCTGCCGAGCAAGCGCTCGTATGACCGCAGCGCGAAGCCCGCGCTACCGCGCTTCGTGCGCATCGACCGCCCGGCGCCCACGCCGCGCCGAGTCTCGGGCGCCGGTGTCGCGTGGCGCCCGGAGCTTGCTTGGGCGGCCGAGCTGTCGCTCGACGAGCGCACGCTGTCGGATCTGCGCGCCGTCAACGCGTTCCTTCGCGACGGCGGCGGTGAGCGCCCGGTGGTTCCGCTGCGTGAGCGTTCGCTGCAGCTCTTCGGCCACGAGAAGCGTCTGGAGGCGCTGATCGGCGGTCAGCTGTTCTTCCCGGATCGTTTGACGTTGGAGCGGTTGCGCTGCGAGGAGATCCACCCGCCGTTCGTCTTCGAGACCATCGGCGCGGCGCCTGGCGTGCTGGTGGTCGAGAACCACCACACGTTCGTCTCGCTGTGCCGCAAGCTGCCACGTGAGGGGAGCGTCGGCGTCGTCGTCTACGGCGCCGGCGCGCACTTCAAGGGCTCGGTTACCTACCTCGCCGATCTTCCCATCCGGCCGCGACAAGTTCTCTATTTCGGTGATCTCGACATCGACGGCCTCGACATCCCGGTTCATGCAAGCCTCCTTGCCGCGAGAGCAGGCGTGCCCGCAGTCGAGCCCGCGACCGTGCTCTACGAGCTTCTGCTCGCCCACGGTCGACCGGCGCCGACCGATAACCCGCCGTCGCGGTATCGGGTACGCAACCTGACACCGTGGCTGCCTGACGACGTGCGCAGCGCCTCGGCGGCACTACTCGAAGATGGAAAGCGGATCGCGCAGGAGTGGGTCGGCACCGAACTGCTGGCGGAATGCCGCGATTTGCTTTGGCTTCTGTAGGGCGCGCCAGGTGAATTGCGTCGGTTCCTGCCTTTCATGGTTGCATCTAACGCCCGCGTTGCCGTCTCACTGCGATCTGCGTGCAGACGTCGGTCAGTACCCGCCCTGCGTAACCTTCGATCACGTGCCGCAACGGTCCAGTCATAGTGAAATGGGGCAGTTGGCGCGTCACGGTCACATTTATCGCGGCCCCTCCACTCGGCTGATGCCGTCGGCGCCACGCGTGACATAGATCGCCAAGTCGCAGTGCTCCAAGACATCGTCAGTATGGGTGATGACGAACATCTGATGGAATTCTGCGTCGAGCAGGGCTTGGAGCTGCTCCGCGATCAGCCGTCGGCGATTTTCGTCTTGGCTGCCGAAGACCTCGTCGAGGATTGTGAACCCGGCCTCGATGCCTCGCTGGTGGGCGGTCATGCGCGAGAGTCCCAGGCGTACGCAGAGGCCGGCGAGATCCTGCTCGCCGCCGGAGAACCGCTTGAGTGGATAGGCGGTGCGACCATCGAAGATCTCGACCGCGTACTTCTCCGAGATGCGTATGGCACTGTAGCGGCCCTTGGTGACGGTTCCTAGCAACTGCGACGCTTCGGCGATCAGTGTGGGCCGTGCGCGACGCGAGGCGTCGGCGCGGAACTCGCTAAGCGCCTTGTGTACGGCCAGGCGCACACGCTCCTCCTGTCGGGCCTCAGCCAGCCTCTTCTCGGTGCGTCGGGCGTCGGTGAGACGCTCGC
>DATMMB010000372.1:0-2632 GCA_035569895.1 Solirubrobacteraceae bacterium
CATCGGTGTCTTTGGTCGCCGCGATCACCATGAAGACGCCCTCGAGGTCCGCCGCCCCGGCGTACTCGCGCCGCTCCCAGCGGATCGAGCCCTCGGTCGCGAGCTCTGCGAGCGCGGGCTCGGCATCGGGCGCGATCAACGTCACCTCGCCGTCGCAGGCGAGCAGGCCCTCGACCTTCTCGAGGCCGATCTCCCCGCCGCCGACGACCACGCACCGCCGGCCGCTCAGCTTCAGGCAGGCGATGTAGAAGGGGGTGTCGAGCATGTCGCGCACGCACGACTGATCGCAGATCCCCCTGCGCAGCTGGCAGACGCACTCCTTGCCTGCGTAGGCCTGGGCGGGCATGCCAAGAGGTTATCGCCGCAGGGATCGCATCCCCACCCGCACCAGCGGCGCGATCCCCTGCCGCCAGGCGCGCTCGCGGTCGGCGTCGCGGGCCGAGCGCAACTGCGCGACCGCACGGGCGGCGCGCTCGTGCAGGGCGTCGTGCGGTGGCCACCACAACCCGCGCGCGCCGGAGGGGCTGTGGGCGATCAACTTCTCCTGGGCGCAGGCGCGCAGGCCGCTCTCGCCGAGCGTGCGGCCGAGGCCGCCGCCGCCGGCCGCAGCGCCCCACGGGCCGCGCGCGATCGCGGGGGCGGGGAGGTGGTCGTTGAGCCACACCATGCCGGTGTGCAACTCGCGCGCGATCCGCAGCCCGCGGGGCCGGTCGGCCGTCCAGATCGAAGCGCCGAGCGCATACTCGCAGTCGTTGGCGAGCGCTACCGCCTCATCCGTGGAGTCGCAGCTCATCACCGCCAGCACCGGGCCGTCGAGCGGCTCGCGCATAATCCGCATCGCGTGCGTCACGCCGCTCAGCACCGCCGGCGCGTAGAAGGCGGACTCGGGCGCACAGCCCTCCGGCGGCTGCTCCAGCGGGCCGCCGCAGTGCAGGCGCGCGCCCTGCGCCACGGCCTCGTCCACCAACTCGCGCACGTGGGCGAGACGGCGCGTGGAGGCGAGCGGGCCGACCTGCACACCCGGACGCTCGGGGTCGCCGACGCGCAGCGCCTCAGCACCGGTGACCAGGTGGGTGAGGAAGCGGTCGTACACCGGCCGCTCGACGTAGATGCGCTCGACCGCCCCGCGTGCCTGGCCGGCGCCGGCGCATCCCGCCCACAGCGCGCCGGTGGCCGCGCGCGCGATGTGGGCGTCGGCGAGCACCAGCATCGCGTCCTTGCCGCCCAGCTCGACTGTCACCTCCTTCTCCTCCGACACGCATGCGCGCGCGACGGCGCGGCCGACCGATGGCGAGCCGGTGAACAACACCTTGTCGACGGGCGCACGCGCGAGCGCCACCCCCACCTGCGTGCCGCCGTGCACGAGCCGCACGAGACCCTCCGGCAGCGTCGCCCGCGCCAGCACGCCGGCGATCCGCTCGCCCGTCAAGCCGGCGCGGCGCGCCGGCTTGAAGACGACGCCGTTGCCCGCCAAGAGCGCGCCGGCGATCTGTGCGAGCGGCTGCGCGAAGGGGGCGCTGCCGGCGCCGATCACGCCGATCGCCCCGAACGGCTCGTAGGCGACGCGCGCGCGCATCGCCAGCGCCATCGAGCGGTGGATGCCCACCCGCCGCGTCCCCAGCACGCGCGCGCCTTCCTCGGCGATCCAGATCAGCGCGTCGATCGCCGGCAACAGCTCGGTGCTCGCCACTTCGGCGCGCGGGCGGCCCTGCTCGCGGCCGATCAACCGCGCCAGCTCGTCGAGCTCGTCGATGATCGCCTGTGCCATGCGGCGCATGTAGCGGGCGCGGTCCTCCACGCGCAGCAGCGCCCACAGCGGCTGCACCTTGCGCGCGGCGCTTACCACGCGCTCGACCTCCTCGGGGGGGGTCGCCGCCACCTCGCCGAGGGTCGCCCCGGTGGCCGGGTTGCGCGCGCGCAGGGTGTGAGCCGTTTGTCCGACCATCGTCTATATGCGGGAGGGTGATGGTTGTGGGAGGGAGGTTGTAGGAGGAGGTTGTCGTATTAACTTTTTAGAAGCCGATAGCTATTGCTATACACTTTGGGGATGTATATGCAATCGCTACCGAGCTTTTGAATCTGTATACATATCCGCTGCCCTTCACATCCGCACCTCCGCCGCCCTTTACATCCGCAAAGCCTCGCAGAGCAACCGGAAAGACCCCGGCGGGCGATTCAACGGTACACGGGCGCCGTCCACAGGCGGGCGTGGACAGAGCTACCGGCCTCGTGACCGCCGCACTTCCTCCAATCGCGCCGCCAGCTGCACCTCCGCCTCGTCGGGCGTGTAGAAGCGCTCGCCGACCACTTCCTCCGGCAGCAACTCCTGCCGCGAGAGGTGACCGGGGCGGTCGTGCGGGTAGTCGTAGCCACCCACCTCCTGCCCCGGCCGCGGCCCGGAGCGGAGCCACCCAGGCACCGGCGCCGCCCCCTGCTCGCGGACGTGGCGCTGGGCCGCGCCCAGCGCGCGCCCCGCGGCGTTGGACTTCGGCGCGAGCGCGAGGTAGATGGCGGCCTGGGCGAGCGCGAATTTGGCCTCGGGCATCCCCACGTGCTCGACCGCCTGCGCCGCCGCCACCGCCACGCCGAGCGCGGAGGGGTCGGCGTTGCCGATGTCCTCGGAGGCAAGGAT
>DATMMB010000373.1:0-3326 GCA_035569895.1 Solirubrobacteraceae bacterium
GCCCGGCAGTTGCAGGCGCGCCTGCGGCCCCGGCTGCGGTCCGGGCCCTCCGCCGGCTTGTGCGCCTTCGACGCCTTCGGCCTGTTCGGGGCTGACCTTTTGCGTGGCGATGACGCCGACGCCACGGGCACTCTTGACGTAGAGCATGCTGCCCCCCGAGCCGCGCACCAGCACATAGGTGATCGCCAAGAGGCCCGCGCCGCACACCAGGAACACGCAGCCGTACATCAGCGTCAGCCGCAGGCGCACCGTGTAGCGGGGCAGGCGCACGCCCGCGGGCAGCGCCCGGCGCGGGAGGCGCTGGCGGAGCGAGTCGATGCGGTTGCGCAGGCGCACACTCACCCCGCGATACGGTAGCCCGCCTGCGGCACCGTCTCGATCAGCGGCGGCTCGCCGAGCTTGGCGCGCAGGCGGCGGATCGTGACCTTCACGGTAGTGGTGAACGGGTCGGCGTTCTCATCCCACACCCGGCGCAGCAGCTCCTCGGCCGACACCACCCGCCCCTGCGCGGCGAGCAGGTACTCGAGCACCGCGAGCTCCTTTGGGCTCAGCGCCAGGCGCGCGCCGGCGCGCAGCGCCACGCGGTGCGCCGGGTCCAACCGCAGCTCGCCGCGCACCAGCGTCGGCGGCAGCGGCGGATGCGCGCGGCGTCCGAGCGCGCGGATGCGCGCCACCAGCTCGGCGAACGCGAACGGCTTGGGCAGGTAGTCGTCGGCGCCGAGGCCCAGCCCGTCAACGCGCTCGGAGATCGTCGCCGCCGCGGTGAGCATCAAAATGCGACAGTCACCCTCGCCCGCCACCAGTCGGCGGCACACCTCGTCGCCGTGCACGCCGGGCAGGTCGCGGTCGAGCACCACCACGTCGTAGTCTGTGATCGCCACGTGCGACAGCGCGTCGCGGCCGTCGAGCACCACGTCCACAGCGATCCCCTCGCGGCGCAGGCCGGTGGCGACCGTGTCGGCCAGCTCGGCGTGGTCCTCGACCAGCAGCACGCGCATCGTTCAAGTCCAGCAGCGGTTCATTTGGAGGGGTTAAGGAGGAGGGGCATGGGTCGCCGGGTGTGGCGCGCACGCATGGCGCGACATCACAGCCGTCCGGTCGTGCGGGCATCGACGTTGCGCATCCACTGAATTACCAAGCGTGCTCCGCATGCGGTTACAGCGCGGTTACAGACGCGCTCACCCCCGTGTAACCGCCCACCTCGTACAACCAACCCGACGCAGCCGAACGACCCCGCCGAAGCACCCGACGAAGGAGGACCGCACCATGCATCCAATTCGATCCACGGCGACCGTGCTCGCGTGCCTGGCCGCGCTGGCGCTGCTCGTCTCGGGCTGCGGCGGCTCCAGCGACCCGGGGGTGGCCAAACTCGCCACCACCGCCGCCTCCAGCACCGCCACGGCGGCGGGCAGTGAAGCGCCGGGCGGGGCGCCGGGCGGGGCCTCGGCCTCCTCGGGCGGCGGCAACCAGGGCGGCGAACAGCACAGCGAAGCGGCGATCGCCGGTCCCGGCGGCCCGGAAGCGCAGAAGAAGATGGTGGCGTTCGCGCAGTGCATCCGCAGCCACGGGGTTCCCGACTTCCCCGAACCGAGCGAAGGCAAGCTGCTCATCAAAGGCACCTCCAAGAACGGCCTCAACCCCGGCTCGCCGCAGTTCCAGGCGGCGATGAAGGCCTGCCGCTCGCTGGCGCCCGCACAGAAGCTCAGCCCTCAGCAGACGGCGGCGATGCAGGCCCAGGCGCTGAAGTTCTCCGAATGCATGCGCTCGCACGGGGTGCCGAACTTCCCCGACCCCAAATTCGAAGGCGGCGGCGTGCGGATGTCGCTGCATGCGGGCCCGGGCGGCATCAACCCCCAGTCGCCGCAGTTCCAGGCGGCCCAGAAAGCGTGCCAGGGAGACTTGCCCGGCCCCAAGGGCGGCCCGAGAGTGGCCCAGGCCGTCCCTGCGGGTCCATGAGATGAGCGTCGAAGAGACCGGCGTCGGTGGGCCGCGAGCGTGGGCTTGTTCGCGAGAGCGACGAAACCTTCCCGAAACAGCAGGTGTCGTAAAAACAGCCGCGTGGACGGTGAGCGGTGAGCGACCCCTTGTCCGGTGAGGCGACATCTGCGGCCCTGCCGCCGGCCCAGGGCAGCCGGGATGCCGTCCCGCCCGGTGCGCCTGGCGAGCGCTCGCTGGCCGATGATTTGGACCCCACCCGCCCGCTCGCCGGAGGCGAGCGTCCCCCGGCTTCGGTCGGCCCGCCGGGCGATCGCGCCCGCCGCAGGGTGCTCGCGGGGGTGGGGTTGGCGCTGGTTGTGGCTGTCGTGGTGGTGATCGTCACGGACCCGTTTGGCGGCGGGGCGAAGTCCACCGGCGGTGTCGCTGACAACGCCAGCGCCATCTCGCTGACGGCGGTGAAGCGGCAGTCGCTCTCGCAGCAGACGCAGGTGAGTGGAACGCTCGGCTTCGCGGGCTCCTCGAGCATCCGCGTGCCGTCTGGGACCGCGCCGTCCGCGGTGCAGCAGGCCGGCCAGCAGGTCACGAGCGCCGAAACGCTGCTGGCGAGCGCCAGGGCGACGCTGGCCTCCGACACGCAGGCGCTCGCGGGCCACCAGGCGACACTGGCGGCAGCGCGCGCCAAGGAGCAGGTCGACTGCGCGGGCGAGGGCGCCGCGGAAGCCAGCTCCGCCTCCGCCAACTCCTCGCCCGCAAGCGAAAACGACTCGCCGGATTCTGGCGGGGGCGGGGGCGGGAGCTCGTGCTCGAGCGACGTGCAGGCCGTCTCCTCGGCGCAGCAGAACGCCACCAGCACCGCCACCAAGGTCACCGCCGATCGCCCCCAAGTCTCCGCGGCCGAAAAACAGCTCGCGAGCGCGCAGTCCAACTTGTCCACCGCGCGCTCCGCGGCCGCGCTCTACGGCCAGGGCTCCACGTTCACGGCGCTGCCCTCGGTCGGCCAGATCGTCGGTCGCGGGCAGAGCCTGTATCAGATCGGCGGCCAGCCGGTGCTGCTGCTGTACGGGTCGGTGGCGCCGACGCGGGCGTTCGTCGCAGGGATGTCCTCGGGGTCGGATGTCGCGGAGCTGAACGCGAACCTGCAAGCGCTCGGCTACGGGCAGGGCCTCGTCGGCGATGAATTCACCAGCGCCACCGCCGCCGCGATTAGCGCGCTGCAGTCCGCACACGGCGCCTCTGTCACCGGCGAGCTGCTGCTCGGGTCGGTCGTGTTCCACCCCGGGCCGGTGCGCGTCACGAGCGTGACCCCCGCGGTCGGCGCGACCGTGATGCCCGGGCCGGTGCTCGCTATCACCTCGACCGCCCGCCAGGTCAAGCTCGCGCTCGACGCC
>DATMMB010000374.1:0-2169 GCA_035569895.1 Solirubrobacteraceae bacterium
GAAGTTGCAGCACGGTGGGTGAAAGCAAACAACGACGATGGATTTCATCGGAAGGTCGACCATGTCGTCTCGCTCGTCACCGAAAAACGCGGTCGTTAGACTTCGAGACGAGCTTACGGGGGCGATTCTCGACGCCATATGGGCGCAGTGGCGCGCAATCGGCGGCTCGGCTAGCAACGCCAAGACCGCGTCGGCCATCGTCGATCCCGAAGCACTGATCCTCGCATCATTAGTTAGCGAACAGTACGAACCACGGGTGAGGGACATCCTCTATGCGTGGGTCGAGCGAAACGCGCCCCTGCTTAGCGTAGGGCGGTTGCGCAAAATAGCCCCCCCTGATCCGTCAGTTGCTGATCGGTTGCGTACGTTTGCCGCGACCGCGGCGAAACTCGCCAAACAACCCCGCTGGACAACTCTGACAGCCGATCACGCTGAACCAGATGCTCGGCTCGAGCATTTCTTGGCCGCTCGCGCCATGAAGCCGGCGCTTGAAGCACCGCCGGCGCTCATGTTGCGCATGCGGGCGGCGCTCGGCGTCGGCGCCAAGGCCGACTCGCTGACTTATCTGCTCGGCCAGGCGGATCGCCCGCACCCTGATCCGACAACGGTGCGCGCCATCGCCAAGGCGCTAGGCTACACACTGGTGGCGACCAGAAGCGCCCTGGAGGACCTCGCGGCAGCAAAGTTCGTGATCGCAAGCAGCGAGCGGCCGGTGTCGTTCGCTGCACCGCAACGAGGATGGCACGACCTCCTGGGCATCGCACGATTGCCTGCGTGGAGGCCATGGCTGGCGGTATACGGCTTCGCCCACCAGTTCCTTTCATGGGCGAAGGGAGTCGGCGAGCGCAACGTATCGGACGCTGTCCTAAGGATTCACCAGCAAGAGATGCTCGAAATGAATCCAGCGGTGCGGGATCTTACATCGTTCTACGCGGTGTCTCACACTGGCTCTTATGCGGGGCCCGTGGAAACCTTGACAAGTTGGCTGAGAACACCTGGCACTTTATAGCTGGCGGCATCGCTGTCACCGCGATCTCGCGAGAGACGGACCGATAGACCCGAACAGTTCAAATAGTCGGGCTGACGAGCGATAGCTCGGCAGCCCTACCAGGGGCGGGCGACGAGGGAACTTCTCCTCCTCTGACCGTACTAACTGACCCGTCGGTCACTACGGTCTCTAGGCCCCCACATTGACACTCCAAGAACCCAAGTGGCGGCGGCTCCCTGAGGAGCGCCCCCACCAGATCATAGATGCGGCTATCGAGGTCTTCGGCGAGCGCGGTCTGGCGGGCGCGCGGCTGGAGGACATCGCGAAGCGCGCTGGTGTCTCCAAAGGCACCATCTATCTGTATTTCCCTAATAAAGAGGCGCTGTTCAAAGAGATGGTGCGCCTGACGCTCATTACGCGCATTGAGCACGAGGAGCGCACGCTCGAGCAGCACACCGGGACCGCGATCGAGCAGCTCGAGTCGTACATGGCCGAGCACTGGGAATTCGTGCGCCAGCCCGTCGTGCGCACGATCGCGCGGCTGGTGATTGGGGAGCTGCAGCGGTTTCCCGAGCTCGCGCAGTTCTACATGGACGAGGTGGTCCGACGGAAATACGGACTGGTCACACGACTCATTGGTCGCTGCGTCGAAGCCGGCGAGTTTCGCCAGGTCGACCCGGCGGTCGCGGCACGACTCCTGTTCGCGCTGTTCCACGCCCACGGTGTGTGGTGCGGTATGCGGGACTACGTGCCGGAGATCGCGAAGTACTCCGACGAGCGCGTCACCGCGGAAATCCGCGACTTCTTTTTCCACGCTCTTCGCCCATGCGACGACTAGCTCTCTTTGCGATCCTGGTGGTTGGACCGGCGGTGCGGGCGCAGGATACGACCGCCATTCCGCCGCTGACCTTGGGCGCCGCGGCCCGTCTCGCGGCGCGACACAACGCCGGGCCGTTGGCGGCCGACCAGCGCACGCAGCAGGCGCGCGCCCGCATCGGGGAGTCGCGCGCCGCGCTGCTCCCGTACATCGCGGGCCGCGGCACGCCGCAGAGCGAGCGGACGTACAATACGGCCCCGCTCTTCGGGTTCAACTTCGCGCTCAACGGCAAGAATCTCTTCCCGCCCACGGGCGAGATCGTCGGGCCGGCCCACGATATCACGTACGAAGCGGTCGCGGCTGA
>DATMMB010000375.1:0-7170 GCA_035569895.1 Solirubrobacteraceae bacterium
GCTGGCCGCCGGTCACCGGCTTGCCTTCCACCTCGCTGCCGGGGACTGGCCACCGTCGCAGCTCCAGCAGGCGCACGTTTTTTTTCTCGCGCAGCACCTCCAACGCGCCCGCGTCGTAGCCGGGCGCCAGCAGCACCTCGATGAACTGCTTGGCGAGCGCTTCCGCGCAGGCGCGATCCACCGTGCGGTTGAGCGCGATCACGCCACCGAAGGCGCTGTCGGGGTCGCACGCGAAGGCCCGTTCGTAGGCCTCCCGCGCATCCCCGGCGACGGCGCAGCCGCAGGGGTTGTTGTGCTTGACGATCGCGCACGCGGCGGGTGCGCCCGCGCCCTCCCCGCCGCGCTGTGCGCCCGCCCCCGCTTCCACGTCATCGCGCAACGCGCCCGCCGCACCGAGATCCTCCACCAGTCCGCGCGCGCTGTCGAGGTCGAGCAGGTTGTTGAACGACAGCTCCTTGCCGTGCAGCTGCTCCACGCCGTCGAGCAGGTGGGTCGGCGAGCCCGCGCGCGCGTAGAAGGCGGCGCTCTGGTGGGGGTTCTCGCCGTAGCGCAGATCGGTCACCTTCTCGTACGCGTCGCGCCAGTGCTGTGGGAAGCCCTCGCCGTGGGTGCGCAGGCCAAACCAGGTGGAGATCGCCGCGTCGTAGCGGGCGGTGAGCGCAAACGCCTCGGCAGCCAGCCGCTCGCGTGTGGCCGGCGACAGGCGACCGCCCGACTCGCGCAGCTCGGCGAGCACCGCGTCGTAGGCGCCGGGGTCGACGAGCACCGCCGCGAACGGGTGGTTCTTGGCGGCGGCGCGGATCATCGTCGGCCCGCCGATGTCGATGTTCTCGACGATCTCCGCCGGCGTGGCGTCGCCGCGCGCGACGGTTTGCTCGAACGGGTAGAGGTTGACGCACACCAGATCCACCGGCTCGATCCCGTGTTCGGCGGCGGCGCGCAGGTGCTCCTCGTTGTCGCGCAGCGCCAGCAGCCCGGCGTAAAGCCGTGGGTGCAGTGTCTTCACGCGCCCATCCATCATCTCCGGGAAGCCGGTGAAGTCGTCGATCGCGCGCACCTGCAGCCCGGCGTCGTCAAGCGCTCGCGCGGTGCCGCCGGTGGAGATCAGCTCCACGCCGAGCTCGGCGAGCCCGCGTGCGAAGTCGACGACCCCCGTCTTGTCGGAGACCGACAGCAGCGCACGGCGCATCCGCACCTCGCCGGGTGCCGTGTGTTCGAGGCCGGCTGCCGGTGTCACCTCCGAGGCCACCTCCAGAGCCTATCTGCCGGTGGCGACCATGTGCCGAGATCTCGGGTCAAACGCCGGTTGGCGCAGCGCGAGCCCGTGCTTACCCCGATCCCCCCGATCCGATCGCTTCTCATTGGGGCGTCGCGATCGTCACCCGGCGCGGATTCTCGGGATCGCGGCTGAGCGCCCCGCGGGCGAACAGCCGCACCGCTTCGGGCAGCAGCGCGTGCTCCAGCGGGCGCAGCGCCGCCAGCACCGCCGCCGGCTCGCGCGCGTCCGGCAGCTCCCGCGCCCCCTGCAGGATCACCGGCCCCGAGTCCACGCCGGCATCGACGAAGTGCACGGTGACCCCGAACACCTTCACCCCATACGCGAGCGCCTGCTCGATCGCGTGCAGGCCCGGGAAGGCGGGCAGCAGCGAGGGGTGCACGTTGACGATCGCGTCGCGAAAACGCTCCAGCAGGGGCTCGCCGACCAGCTCCATGTAGCCGGCGAGCACCACCAGCCGCGCGCCGTGCTCGCTCAGCCACTCCGCCAGCGCGCGGTCGCGCGCGACGCGGTCGTCGTGGTCGGAGCGCGCGAACACGGCGGTGGGCACGCCGCGCTCGCGTGCGCGCGCCAGCCCCTGGGCGTCGGCGACGTTGGCGGCCACCGCGACGATCTCGGCCTCGCGCCCGTGCACGGTGTCGAGCAGCGTCTGCAGGTTGGTGCCTGTGCCTGACACCAGCACGGCGATCGGCAGCAGCGTCTCGGGAGCGGTCAAGGCGCCCGAAGCGTACCGGTGCTTGCGCTAAAGCTGCAGCGTATGCCTGATCTGGTCGCCGCGCGGCGCGATCCGCCAGGCGTTGGGCACGCCCCTGCCGCTGCCCTGCGCGGCGTTCTCGATCAGGCCGAGTGAGGACAGACGCGCGAGCAGCTTTGAGATCTGCCCGCCGTCCACGATCCCCACGCCGTCGCCCACCTCGCGGTTGCTGGCCCCCGGATGCTCCGCGACGAAGCCGAGCACGCGCATCATCAGGTAGGTGAGACGGCTCTCGATGCCCTCCAGCGGCGCCGGACGCCGCTGCGCGCGCGCTTTGCGCCGGCGGCGTTTGACCGGGCGCTCGAGCTCGGCGGTCGCCGCCGCGGGACCGCGGTAGGGGAACACGATCATGCTCATCAGCGGCCCCACCAGCTCGGTGAGCGATCCCGCGGCGGGGGTGAGCAGGCGCTCGTGCACCACCGACACCGCGCCCGCGACGAGGCTGTGGGCGGTGAGCGGGGGCGGCCCGTCGTCGCGCGCGAGCTCGCGGCCGCCGTCCACGATCCGCGCCAGCTCATCGAGGATCTCCGTGCGCCGCTTGAGCACGCGCGGCCCACCTCGCTGCGACTCGGCGAGCACGCGCGCCAGCGCCGGCTCCTCCTCTAGCGTTCGCAGCACCGTCTCCAGCCCGGCGCGCAGCCGGCCCTCCCACGTCTGCTGCTCGGCCGCCGCCGCGCCGGCACGGGCGCCGGCGCGCGCGACCGTGTCGTTCAGCGCCTCCAGGAAGGCCTCTTCGCGGTTGGCGAAGATCTGGTAGAAGGTTTCGCGCGAAGCGCCGGCACGCGCCACCACATCGGCGACGCTCAGCTTCGCGTAGCCCAGCTCGGCGACGCTGTGGACGGTCGCGCCCAGCAGACGCGCGCGCTGGGCCTCGGTGGAGGTGCGCGTCTCCTCGCCGGTCGCGGGGATCAGCCGCACGGCGCGACTCGGGCTCCGGCGCCCCCCGCCGGTCGCCGCCCGGCGCGCGCGTGGTGTGGTCTCAGGGCCGCGCGCGGCCATCGCCGATCGCCTCCCCCGTGCGCCCCCAGAGCCTTCTCGGGCCGTGTGTCCGTAACTTGAGCTTTGTATATGACGATGTACTCAGGAGGTTCCCAAGCACACTCGTCGATGCCGCCACCATCGACATGACACTCGCTCCACCTTCCCTATGGATGCGCCCTTGAAGGCGATCCGCCACCTGTTGGATCCTTTTCTGTCGCGCCCTACGGTTGAACTGTAACACACCATCTGACATTATGTCAAGAAAGAGTTTATGAGGCAATAAAGGAGTTTTCAAATGGGAGGAAGAAGCAACCGCGGCGATCTCCGTACAACGTCCTCACCTCATGTCAACGCTCGGCCGGTAACATCGAGCGTGGATCGCCCGCTCGTGCGGCGGGCGGCGGTCGGGCGCGACGGTCGGGTGCGGCGGCCGGCGGCCGGCACGAAGGTCTCCGTGGAGAGGAGTCGTCCGCCGGTGGACCCCAATGATTCGGAGTCGGGATGAGCAGCAGGCAGACCAGCGAGGAGCGCTATCGCGCGCTCCCGCCGGGGCTTCACGGGCTCGACGCCGAGGCCGTCGCCCGTCACCAGCGCACGCGGCTGCGCGCGGCGATCGTCGAGCTGGTGGTGCGCGGCGGCTACCACGCGGTGCGCGTCGACGACGTGCTGCGTCTCGCCCACGTCTCACGCCCGACCTTCTATGCGCTCTACCGCGATAAGGAGGCGTGCTTCCTCGACGCCTACGACGAGGTCGCGCGGCGCATCAGCCGCGCGATCGTCACCGCCCACCGCCGCGCCCGCGACGCCACCGGCGCGATCCACGCCGGGATCGCCACGTTCCTCGCGCTCGCCGCCGCCGACCCCGACGCGGTCGCGTTCTTCATCTACGGGGGGCTTGGCGGCGGCGAGCGCGGTCGCGAGCACTACAACCGCGCGCTGCTGGCGCTCACCAGCCGCCTGCGTCGCGGCACCACCGCGGCGGTGGACGACCTCACGATCAGGGCGGTGCTGGGCGGGCTGCGCGAGGTCGTCGCGATCCGCCTGCGCCGCGGCGAGGCGCCGGAGCTGCCACAGCTGGCCGAGCCGCTGACCGCATGGGTGCTCGCCTACCCGCCGGCCGCGCCCGCGATCGTGACGGCATCCGCGGCCGGCGCGCTGTCCCCGCCGGCAGGGGATCGGCCGGACTCCCCGCGCGAGCGCTTCACGCGGCTGCCCAGCGGGCGGCACGACCTGACGCCGGAGTTCATCCGCTACAGCCAGCGCGAGCGGATCATGGATGCGGTCGCCGACATCGTCGCCGAGCGCGGCTACCCCGCGCTCACGGTCACCGAGATCGCCCGCCGCGCCAACGTCTCGCACAAGACCTTCTACGAGCACTTCCCCGGCAAGCGCGAGGCCTTCCTCGCCGCCGGGCGCACGGGCGGCGAGTGGGGCTTTCAGGCCGCCGTCGAAGCGTACGCCGTGCACGCCGGCGACTGGCCGCGCGCGGTGGCGGCCGGCCTACAGGCGTACCTGCGCTTCCTCGCGGTCGAGCCCGGCCACGCGCGGCTGGGGTTCGTGGACGTCTTCACCGCCGACCCCGAGGCGCTGCAGCTGCGCGACGAGATCGTGGCGGCGTTCGTCGCCTACCTGCGGCCCAGCGCCGAGGTCGCGGGCATCCGCCCGATGCCGGCGATCGCCGCCGACGCGATTGGCGGCGCGATCTGGGAGCTGCTGCAGGCCCACATCCAGCGCGAGCCGATCGAGTTGCTGCCATCGCTCGCGCCCAAGGTCGTGTACATCGCGCTCGCCCCGTTCCTCGGTCCCCGTCGCGCGGCGCGGGTCGCGGTGGGGGGGTCGGGCACTGAGGCGGGAGCGCGAGCCGCGCGTTTGGGCGGCCGGCCGGGGTGAGCAGTCAGGGCCGGGGTGGTCGGTCGCGCCCCCGCCTACGCCCGCGCGAGCGGCAGCACCGCCCCCGCCGGCTCCTCCAGCGCGTACTTGCCAGCCGCGTCGCCCGTGCCCGGCAACGGGTAGTCGCCGCTGAAGCAGGCATCGCAGTGGGATTGGCGCCCACTCGCCCCGGCGCCGACCGCCTCGTAGACGCCCGCGAGCGTCAGGTAGTGCAGCGAGTTGCAGCCGAGCTCGGCTGCGACCTCGGCGGTGGTGCGGTTGTGAGCAATCATCTCCTCGCGCGTTGACATGTCGATGCCGTAGTGGCAGGGGTGCTTGATCGGGGGGGCGGAGATCCGCATGTGCACCTCGCGGGCGCCGGCGTCGCGCAGCATCGCCACGATCTGGCGGGTGGTGTTGCCGCGCACGATCGAGTCGTCGACGACGATCAGGCGCTTGCCCGCGATCACCTCGGGGAGCGGGTTGAACTTCAGCCGCAAACCGTGCTTGCGCAGCTCCTGGCCGGGCTGGATGAAGGTGCGCGCGACGTAGCGGTTCTTGACGAAGCCGTCGTCCTGGGGGATGCCGCTCGCGCGCGCGAGGCCGCGGGCGGCGGGGTTGCCGGAGTCGGGGACGGCGATCACGATATCGGCGTCGACGGGCGCCTCGCGCCACAGGATCTCGCCCATGCGCCCACGCGCGACCTGCAGCGCCTGGCCGTTCATGCGCGAGTCGGGGCGGGCGAAGTAGATGTACTCGAACACGCAGAACGCCGCGCGCGCGCCCTCCACGATCTGGCGGGAGCGCACGCCGTCGGCGCCGATCGACACCAGCTCGCCCGGGCGCACGTCGCGCAGGTGGCGAGCGCCGATGATGTCGAACGCGCACGACTCGCTGGCGATGCAGTGGTGGATCTCACCGTCGCCGTTCGGCGGCAGCGTGCCGAGCGCCAGCGGGCGCAGGCCGTGGGGGTCGCGGAAGGCGAGCACGCGGTCCTTGGTCATCGCCACGATCGAGAAGGCGCCGCGCAGGCGCGGCAGGATGTCGGCGATCGCGTCCTCCACGTTTGCCGCCGAGTGCGTGGCGATCAGCGCGGCGACGATCTCCGAGTCGGAAGTCGAGCTGAACGTCACGCCACGCGCGGTCAGCTCGCCGTGCAGGGCGAGCGCGTTGATGAGGTTGCCGTTGTGCGCCAGCGCCAACTCGCGGTGGGAGCCGTGCGTGCCGTCGGAGCGGTGCACCGGCTGCGAGTTCTCCCACGCGTTCGACCCGGTGGTCGAGTAGCGCACATGCCCGATCGCCAGGTCGCCGGCGAGCGTGCGCAGGTCGCTCTCGCTGAACACCTGGCTGACGAGGCCGAGCTCGCGGCGCGTGAGGATCTGCCCGCCGCGGTCGGCCGCCGCGATCCCCGCCGACTCCTGGCCGCGGTGCTGAAGCGCGTACAGCGCGAAGTACGACAGTCGTGAGACGTCGTGCCCCGGTGCGTATATGCCGAAGACGCCGCACTCGTCGCGCGGCCCATCGCGATCCTCAGCGCGGCCAGGCGTGGGCCTCACACGCACAAGCTAGCAGGGGGTCTGGAAGAAGAGGGGCCCGACCGAAGCCGGGAGACACGCGCCTTCGGCGCGAACCCCCGTTTCGGCCAGGCGGCCGAGGCCGCCTGGCCGCCCTCTCATGGAAACAACTCCGCGAGCGCCCCGTGGGCGTCGGCCAGCTCCGTGAGGGTTGCGCTTAGGGTCTCGGTGCCTGTCGTGATCGTCAATACAGTGCCTTCGACCATGCCCAACATCCGCAGCGGGACGCGCCCGGCGAGCTTGGCGAGCGCTTCGCTTGGGCCGGAGACCACGAAGCCGCCCGGCGCCTCGCCGAAGAGGGCGGCCGTCACGTCGGGCACCGCGCCGAGCGCGACCTCCGCCCCCACCGCGCCCGCCAGGCAGCACTCCGCGAGCGCCACCGCGAGGCCGCCCTCGGCGATGTCGTGGGCGCTGCTGAGCGCGCCCGTGCGCACCGCTCCGCGCACGGCGGCCTGCGCCGCGAGCACGGCGTCGAGGTCGGTCTCGGGCAACCCGTCGGGCAGCGGCTCGCCGCGCAGCTTCGCCAGCTCGCTCGCCGCCAGCGACGGCGCGAACGGCCCCACCAGCGCGACCGCGTCGCCCGCGTGCGCGAACCCAAGCCGCCCCGCGCGCGCGGCGTCGGGGAGGCGGCCCACCATGCCGATCACGGGCGTGGGGTAGATCGGGCCGGAGGGCGACTCGTTGTAGAGCGAGACGTTGCCGCCGACGATCGGCGC
>DATMMB010000376.1:0-3565 GCA_035569895.1 Solirubrobacteraceae bacterium
ACGATCACGCTGCCCGACAACCAGACCACGCCGGGGCGGATCACCTACGTGTCCAGCGTCGCCACCGTGCCGTCCAGCTCTGGCCACGGCGGCGAAGAAGAAAGCTCCCCCACCATCGAAGTCGACGCCACCCCCACCAACCCAGCCGCGACCGGCCACCTCGACCAAGCGCCCGTGAATGTCGAGATCACCACCGAAAGCGTCGAAAACGTGCTGGCGGTCCCCGTCGACGCGCTGCTAGCGCTCGCCGGCGGCGGCTACGCGGTGGAGGTCGCCGAAGGCCGCGTGCACCGACTCGTGGCCGTCAGCGTCGGCCTGTTCGACGACGCCGAAGGTCTCGTGCAGGTGAGCGGCCAGGAGCTGTCCGCTGGCCAGCGCGTGGTGGTGCCGGCAACGTCATGAGCGAGCAGCCAACAGGCGTCGCATACGCGGACGACGGCGAGACGCCGGCGGTGCTGGAGCTGCGCGCAGTCAGCAAGGTCTACGGCGCCGAGCCGCCGGTGTACGCGCTGCGGGAAGTGAGCTTCGCGGTGCGCGAGGGCGAGCTGGTGGCGATCGTCGGCCCGTCAGGCTCGGGCAAGACGACGCTGCTGCACGTGATCGGCACGCTCGAGCGCCCCAGCGCGGGCGTGGTGTTGATCACGGGCCTGGACGCCGCACGGCTGTCCGACCGCGAGCTCGCCGCGCTGCGCGCCACCCGCATCGGCTTCATCTTCCAGCAATTCTTCCTGGCCGAGCACTCCACGGCCCTGGAGAACGTCGCCGACGGCCTGCTGTACGCCGGGGTCCCCGTCGCCGAGCGCCGCGAACGTGCGGCCGCGGCGCTCGACCGGGTCGGGCTCGCCGAGCGCGCGCACTTCCGTCCAAGCAAGCTCTCCGGCGGCGAGCGCCAGCGCGTGGCGATCGCACGGGCGCTGGTCGGCCGCCCAGCGATCGTGCTCGCCGACGAGCCCACCGGCAACCTCGACAGCGCCTCCGGCGCGGGCGTGCTGGAACTGCTGGAAGAGCTGGGCGCGCAGGGCGCCACGATCCTCGTGATCACCCACGACCACGACCTCGCCGCCCGTCTGCCGCGACAGATCCAAGTGCTCGACGGGCGTCTCGTCAACGACACCACCGCACAAGGAACACTCAGCCGATGACCGCGCAGGATGCCGACCGGCCGACTGTCCGCCTCGCCGCGGTGGCCCGCACCGCGTGGGCGCGGCTGCGCCACGGCGGCGGCCGCGCGGCGCTCGCGCTCCTGCTCGCCGCCGGCCTGGGCGCCTGGCTCGGCGACACGCCGGCGGGGGCTTCCGTCTTTGCCCAGCCGCTGCAGGTCATCCCCGGCGTTGGCTCGATGCAATCCACCGTCGTGGGAACCCCCTTCCCGATCCCGCTCGCTGTCACCGTCTCCGACGCGCACGAGAAGCCCGTTGCGGGAGCGCTCGTCACGTTCTCAGCGCCAGTGGCCGGCGCGAGCGGACGCTTCACGGTTCACGCTCGCGGCCGCCACCACCGAGTCAGCATCGTTCACACTGAAACGGTCATGGTCAGGACTGACGCCCGCGGGATCGCCGTCGCGCCTGCCTTCATCGCCAACGATACGCCGGGCGGCTACATCGTCATGGCGACCGTCAAGCGCGCCAGACCGGCGGCGTTCGCGCTCGTCAACGAAGCCACGTGAGCGCGCGGTGAGCGTCGCCGCCGACCGCACTGCAGCAGACGCGGGCGCCGCGGACCTCGCACCCCGGCGGCTGCGGAGCGCCGACCTCGCCCGCGTGGCAAGCGTGGGGCTGCGCACGCGGCGACTGCGCGCGGCGCTCTCCGCACTGGGGATCGCGATCGGGGTCGCCGCGATCGTCGCCGTGCTCGGCCTGTCCGCCTCCAGCCAAGCAGGGCTGCTCGAAGAGATCGACAAGCTCGGAACGAACCTGCTGACTGTCAGCAACGGCCAGAGCTTCGCCGGCAAGACCGCGCAGCTGCCGCTGGTGGCCCCCGCGATGATCGCCCGCATCTACCCCGTCGAAAGCGTCGCGGAGACCGGAAAGGTCGAAGGCAACGTGTACCGCACGCCGCTGATCCCGGAAGTCAACACCAACGCGCTCGGCATCAGGGCGGCCAGCCTGGACCTGCTGCACACCCTCAACGTCCCGGTCGTGCAGGGCCGCTACCTGAACGCCGCCACCGCCCAGCAGCCGGTCGCGGTGCTCGGCGCGGCCGCCGCCGCGCGGCTGGGCATCGACCACATCTACCCCGGCGATCGGATCTGGGTCGCAAACCAGTGGTTCTACCTCGTCGGCATCCTCGGCGAATCGGTGCTCACGCCCGAAATCGAAAGCGCGGTGCTCGTCGGCTTCAAGGCCGCCGAACGCTACCTGCACTTCAACGGACACCCCAACACCGTCTACGTGCGCGCCCAAAACAGCCAGGTCGCGGCCGTGCAGTCGGTGCTGGCGGCCACCGCCGACCCGCAAGCCCCCAACGAAGTCGACGTCAGCCAGCCATCAGCCGCGCTCACCGCCCGCGCCGACGCCCAGGGCGCCTTCAACGGCCTGGTCCTCGGGCTCGGCGCCGTGGCCCTGCTGGTCGGCGCCGTCGGCGTCGCGAACATCATGGTCATCTCCGTGCTCGAACGCCGCTCGGAGATCGGGCTGCGCCGCGCGCTCGGCGCCACCCGCGGGCAGATCCGCAGCCAATTCCTTTCCGAAGCGATTCTGCTCGCGCTCGGCGGCGGCGGCGTCGGCATCGCCGCCGGCGTGCTCGCCACCACCATCTACGCGATCGCCAAGGGCTGGACGATCGTCGTGCCCACCACAGCCTGGGCGGGGGGCTTCGGCGCGGCGCTGCTGATCGGCGCAATCGCCGGCCTGTTGCCGGCGCTGCGCGCGGCGCGGCTGTCACCGACGGAGGCGCTGCGCGCGGTGTAGGGGATTGCGTACGGCGCCGCGCGTCAGAGCACGAACGGGATCAGCATCTTGCTGCTCGCGCGATAGCTCCGGTAGGCGGTGGGAAACGACGCGCTCATCAGCTTTTCCTCGACCCGCGCGCTGTAAATGAAGTAAGCGCCCATCACCACCAGCCCGATCAGCCAGTAGAGGTTGGTGGCGAGCGCCGTCCCCAACACGCCGAGCAGGATGCCGGAGTAGATCGGGTGGCGCACCAGCCGGTAGGGACCCGAGGTGACCAGCTCGGGCTCATCCTTGCGCGTCATCGGCATCCCCCAGTTGCGCCCGAGATGGACGCGAGCCCACACCGCCAGCCCGAGGCCGGCGAGGAACAGAACGACGCCCAACGCCTGCACCGGCGCAGCATGCACCGCCAGGCTGCCGGGCTTGAAGACGCGCAGCAGCACCACCGCCAGCACGGCGATGAGCAGACCCGGTGGGCGGCTGCGCCACGCACGCCGGCCCTTCTTCGCCCCGGCCGCCGAAACCAGCCAGTAGACCCAGAACACCACCCACACGGCTAGGATGAACGCCTTCAATGCCGACATATTCGGAGGAGATCATGCCACGAGCGCGTGCCCTGCTTGGACATTCATGCGCATGTGGGCCCGCCTGGACTCGAACCAGGGACCTACCGA
>DATMMB010000377.1:0-11711 GCA_035569895.1 Solirubrobacteraceae bacterium
GCAACCGCTCCGGCGGCACCGTGCGCTTGACCTCTTCGTTGTGGCGCTCGAACTGCGCGATCAGCTGCGCCGGCGTCTCCCAGCCGTCCTTGAACGTCCCCTGCAGGCCGTAGAACATGCGATCGACGAGCGCCAGATAGCGGCGCCAGCGGGGGTCGACCTCTCCCCGAGCGCTGGCGAGCAGGCGCATCAACCCCTCGCCGTGGCGCAGCCCGACGATCGTTTCGCGGAAGCTCCGCTCCCACGACTCGGGGTTGCGCACGCTGAGCAGCACCTTCGCGTCGGGGTAGCGCTCCATCAGCTCCCGGTAGAAGTAGCCGCCCGGCCAGTCCGCCGTCGATTGGAAGCCGCCGAACACCTCATCCCACGGGCCCTCGCCGTCGAGCGCGCGATTCCACACGTCGACCTGGTCGAGGTCGGCGAGCACGTTGACCCAGTGGTAACAGGGTCCCCACCCACCCTGCCCGAGCTGCTCAAACGCCAGTTTCTGCGTGAGGGTGCCCGTGCGGGGCAGACCGGCTCCTATCAGCTTCATATACTCATCCGCTCCTTATCTCAGCGTCCGCTACCCGTCTTGGTGGGGCTGCATACTGCCATGCGCGCCGCAACTGCGGCGCGGCGCGCCGGTTACAGCGATATTGTTGGTGGTTCCCAACGCGGGCTAACACAACACTAACGTTCTACTCGGACTCAGGGGTCAGCACTTGAACGCGATCGATGTCACCGCCGTGCCCACGGCGACAGCCGCACAGCCACAGGCCACACAGCCACAGACGAAGCAGCAGTGGGCGCAGGAGCAGACGCATGGGCGCACCAACGGGCATCGGGCGAGCGGGCGGGCGGGCGAGCGAGCGAGCGGGCGGGCGGGCGAGCGAGCAAGCGAGCCCCCAATCACTCGCCCGCGAATCGCAGGGTTGGCGATGGGCGACTCCGACACCACGCTCACCCAGCGCCAGGTGCTCGATCGGCTGGGGTTGGCGGGCGAGGAGTTCGCCGAGCGGATTTTCGCCCACAGCCGCATCGAGCGGCGCCACCTGCGGCTGGACGATGACTTCCTCGGGCGCACCTCGCAGGGACGCGCCGTGGAGGTTGAGGATGAGCTGCTACGCCACTCGGTGCGCGCGATCGACGGGCTCGGGCTGCGCCGGGCGGTGAACGGCACCCACGCCTCGACCCGCAACGGGCGGCCACACCAAGGGATCGACGCGGCGCCCGGCTCGACCCCCAGCGGGCGACCGCGACGCGCGCTCGACCCCGCGCGCATCGGCAGCGTCGTCAGCTCGAGCCTCTATTCGCTCGGCCTGCCGACGCTCGCGCACAGACTCGCCGAGCGCTACGAGCTCGACCCCACCGTCGACAAGTACCACGTCACGGGAGTCGGCTGCGCGAGCGCGGTGCCGCTGATGCGGATGGCGGCGGGCGCGCTGCACCAGCACCCGGGCCGCGACAGCCTGATCGTCGCCGCGGAGAGCATGAGCTCGATCCTGATGCGCGGCACCGCCGCCGACCCGCGCGCGAAGACGGTCGGCTCGGCGATCTTCGGCGACGGCTGCGCGGCGGCGCTGCTGTCCGGCGATCCCGACGCCGCGGGGCCGGCGATCGTCGCCTCGCAGGTGCACCAGATCGGCGGCACGCTCGACGCGGTCGCGCTGTCGTTCGCGCCCGACGACAGCTACCTGCACCTGGCGCGCGAGCTGCCCGAGCTCGCCGGCGCCGGCCTGCCGGGAGTGGTGGCGCGCTTCCTACACGAGCACGACGTCGAGCACGCAGCGATCGACCACTGGATCGTGCACCCCGGCGGGCGGCGGATCATCGAGAACATCCAGCACGCGCTGGCGCTCACCGACGAGCAGATCGAGCTCGCCTGGGACACGCTCGCCGGCCATGG
The DNA here is from genome assembly GCA_035569895.1 of Solirubrobacteraceae bacterium. Lineage (GTDB taxonomy): Bacteria > Actinomycetota > Thermoleophilia > Solirubrobacterales > Solirubrobacteraceae > Palsa-744. The sequence goes on from DATMMB010000377.1 coordinate 1,889, forward strand.
CAACGTCGGCACGCCTTCAATCTTCTACGTGCTGCACGAGACGATCGCCCGGCGCGACCCGCAGCCGGGCGAGCTCGGCCTCGCCGTCACCGTCGGCCCCGGCGTCACCGTCGGGCTGATGCTGCTGCAGTGGTAGAGCTCGCGGCGGGCGCATCGGCGGCACCTCCGTCGGGCGCACCGACGCCGACGGCACCCCCTCTGGCACAGACCCGCGCCCAGGTCGCGCAGGATCGTTGGCGGCGTTCGCGGCCCGCTCGCTGAGCGGTATTCCGGAGGTGCGCGCCGGGGACGACCTGGCAGCGCTGATCGCGGGCGCGCTCCACGCCGAACGTCCACCCCAACCGTTGCGCGACGGAGCAATCGTGGCGATCGCCCACAAGGTCGTGTCGAAGGCCGAGGGCGCGGTGGTGGCGCTTGCCGAAGTCGTGCCATCCACGCAGGCGCACGAGCTGGCGGGGCAGGTGGGCGCCGCCCTCACCGGGGGGCCAAAGCAGACCGCGCCCGGACCGGGCAAGGACCCGCGCGCGGTGCAGGTCGTGCTCGACCAGTCGCGGGAGCTGCTGCGCGCCGAGCGCGGCGTGCTGATCTGCCGCACCCGCCACGGCTTCGTCTGCGCCAACGCCGGCGTCGACGCCTCCAACACGGCCGACGGCACCGTGGTGGTGCTGCCCGCCGACCCCGACGCCTCCGCGCGGAGGCTGCGCGCGCGCCTACATGAGCTGGCCGGTGCCCGCGTGGGCGTGCTGATCACCGACAGCTTCGGCCGCGCCTGGCGTCACGGGCAGTGCGACGTGGCGATCGGCTGCGCCGGCCTGACGCCCCTGGAGGACTGGCGCGGGCGCGCCGACGCCGCCGGGCACGAGCTGCGCGCCACCTGGCTGGCGGTCGCCGACGCGATCGCCGCCGCCGCCGACCTGACGCGCGCCAAGGACTCGCGCGAGCCGGTGGTGGTGGTCGGCGGTCTGGAGCGCTTCGTGACGGCGCAGGACGGCCCCGGCGCGGCGGCGCTGGTGCGACCGTTGAACGAGGATCTGTTTGGTTAGCCGCCTTCCGCGAGGGGCGTGAGATCGCCGTACGCCACCGAGCAGGCGGAGCGCGCGCGGCCGAGCGTTTCGAGTTCTTCGGAGCCGACTCGCCCCTCGCCGCGGTGGGCTTCCAGGGCGCCCTCGACTTCTTCGATGCCGCGCGAGGCCTTCGCCACCGCGACCCAGTCGGTCTCGGTCAGGCGGCTGGCGAGCAGCTTGCGGTCTTCGAGGCCCAGTTGGCTGACGAAGATCCGCTCGTGGAAGCTGGCGGGTTCGTATTCGTGTTCGGCGAGCATCCCGCCGAGCCGCACGTACGCGGCGCTGTACTCCCCCATCAGGATGCGCGCCACCGCGCGCGCCGCCGCCGTCTGCCGCGCTTCTTCGCGGGCCACCTCGCGGGTTTGCAGATGTTCGTTGCTCAGGTAGCTGATGGCCCCGCCGACGGCCGTGCCCACGAGCGCCGAGACGGCTGCGATGACCGCCACCGCGATGCCTTCGCCCATACGCGACATCGACTCAGTATTCGCAGAGCTTGCGCTCGCGGCGCCTGGCGGCGAGCTTGCGGGCTTCCGCGGCCCGCACCGCCGCGACGCTGGCCCGGCGACGCCTCAGCTCGGCGCGCTCGCGTTCGAGCGCGACCGTCGCGTGGTTGAGCGCGTACTGGGCGGCGTTGCAGAAACGCGGGTCGAGCAGCGGCGCCGGGGCGTATGCGGGACACTCCCGTTTTTCACACGGAGGAGGCTCGAAGGGCGCGGAGAGCGAGAAGCTGTAGGCGGCGGCCGCACAGGCCCTGTAAGGGTCGGCGTCGAGCCGCAGGTAGTAGGTGCCGGACACCTGATGATGGGTCGGCAGCGGCGCCGCGAACGGCAGCGTTTCGCCCGCCGCGACGATGATCTCGCCCAGCACCCGTCCGCGCGCGTCGAGCACCGCCGCGCGCACGGGACACGATCGGGTCCGTCCGGACACTTCGAACAGCACCCGTTCGAAGCCATCGCCGCTGAGCTGGTACCACAGCGCTCCCGCCGGTGCCCGGCCCGCCGTCCCACGGTAGGACTGAAACGAATACACCGGGGTCGCGGACGCCATCGACGTGCCGCCGGCGGGCGGCGGCGGGGTCGCGGCGGTGGCACGGGCAGGGGCTTCGGCCGCTCCTCCGGGGGGCGCCGCACCGGCGAGCAGGCCGAACGCCGCACACACCGTGCATAGCAACGCTGCAGCTCGCCACCGACCATTGGTCCCGAACACATACAAAAATCTATCCCTCGACACAATTCTGTGCGTTCACGTCAGCAGCCGGCCCGCGGCGCAACCGTGGCGCCGAGCCTCCACGCGACCGCTACGGACCCGACTCGCACTGTGACCGGCCCCACGCGCAACCGCGGCGCCAGCCCTACACAGCCGCTACACCGCCACCGGCAGCTCGTAGCGCCGCCTGATCCCGTACAGCGTGGTGCGCTCCGCGGCAGGGCGCCCCGCCGCGTGCGCGGCCGCGATCAGCTGCTCGGGCTCCAGCCGCGTGCCGTGGTAGGAACCGGCGAGACGGCTGATCGACTCCTCCATCAACGTCCCCCCCAGGTCGTTGACGCCCCAGCGCAGCGACTCGGTGGCGGCGTCGAGGCCCATCTTCACCCAGCTGGCCTGCACGTTGGCGACCGTGCGCCCCAGCGCCAGGCGGAAGACAGCAGTGTGCTTGAGGTTCTCCTCGCGCGAGATCTCCTCGATCCCGTGCGTGCGGCCCAAAAGCGTTTGGAAGGGGATGAACGACAGCGGCACGAGCTCGGTGATGCCGCCGGTGCGCTCCTGCAGCGCGCGCACCACGCGCATGTGCTCGGCCAGCTCCCACGGCTCCTCGATGTGGCCGAACATCACCGTGGCGGTGGAGCGCAGCCCGGCGGCGTGCGAGGCCTCGATGATCTGCACCCAGCGCGCCACCGGCAGCTTGTTGGGGGAGATCCGTTCGCGCACGCCGTCGTGCAGCACCTCGGCCGCCGTGCCCGGCGTCGAGCCGAGGCCGGCGTCGCGCAGCCGCGCGAACACCTCGGCGGGCGGCAGGTCCGAGATGTCGCACATGTGCGCGATCTCCATCGGCGAGTAGGCGTGCAGGTGCAGGTCGGTACCGGCCGCCGCCGCGGTGCGCTTGGCGAGGCGCAGCCAGCCGAGATAGTCCTCGAGCTCCCAGTCAGGGTGGATGCCCGACTGGATGCACAGCTCGGTGGCGCCGAACGCGATCGCGTCGTGGATGCGCGCCACGAACTCCGCCTCGGAGTGCTCGTAGGCGTCGGGGGAACGCTTGCCCTGGCCGAAGCCGCAGAAGGCGCAGCCGACGGTGCAGATGTTGGAGATGTTGATGTTGCGGTTGACCACAAACGTGACGGTCTCCCCCGCTAGCTCCGCGCGCAGCTCGTCCGCCGCCTCGCGCAGATCCTCGATCGCCTCCGGCCGGGTCTCCGCGAACATCGCCGTCAGCTCCCCAGCGCTCAACGCCCGCCCGTCGCGGGCGCGCGCGGTCGCCCCGGCGACCAGGTCCGGACGGATCGGCGGGGCGCCGCTTGCGATCGGGTCGGTGCGACCGGAGCCCCGCCGTGGGATGAAGCTCCAGTACCTGACCTTGATCGTGTCTAGCACGCCTCGGGAGACCCACTCGGGGTCGATGTAGCGCGAGTAGACGCACAGCCGCTCTGTGAGCGCCACGCCGTCGCGCTGCAGCTCCTTGCGCACCTGGTGGGGCGAGGGGAAGGGATGCTCGGGGGAGATGTGGTCGCCGTTGGCCGACAGTCCGCCGAGGTCGGTGGCCCCGGCCGTTACCAGCTCCGGCCACCAGTCGGCGAGATTGGGCGGCACCTGGATGCCCACGTCGGGCATCAGCCGCCGTGTCTCGGCGATCAACCGCTTCATGTCCTCGATGCTCACCGGACACGCCCACTCGGGCAGCGGCAGCCGCGGCCTGTCATCGGCGACGCCCGTGCGCCAGTACTCGCGCGCTGCCTCATCGGCGATCTGTGCCGGCTCCCGGCCGTAGTAGCGCTGGTGGGGCACGAAGTTCTGCAGGATCACCTCCTGGATGTGCCCGTGTTCGGCGTGTGCCCCTGCCAGCGCCTCCAGCGAAGCGATGCGCTCTTCCTCGCGCTCGCCGATACCCACGAGGATGCCGCTGGTGAACGGGATCTTCAGCTCGCCGGCCGCGCGGATCGTCGCCAGGCGTCGCGCCGGGTGCTTGGTGGGCGAGCCGGCGTGCACGGTGCCCATCAGCCGCTCGGAGATCGACTCCAGCATCAGCCCCTGCGAGGCGGTCACCTCGCGCAGCCGCGCCAGATCCTCGCGCGGGAGCACGCCGAGGTTGGTGTGCGGCAGGATGCCACGCTCCAGCGCCCGCTCGCACGTCCACACCACATAGCCGGTGAAGTCCTCATGCCCATGCTCGCGCAGCCGCGCCGCCACCTCGGGGTTGACCTCGGGATGCTCGCCGGTGAGCACCAGCAGCTCCTTCACGTTGCGGCGCGCGGCCCCGTCGAGGATCGAAAGCACCTCCTCGGGCGCGTACAGGTGCGCGGTGTGCGTGGCGAACGCGCAGTACTTGCAGTAGCACCGGCAGGTCCGCGACAGCGACAGCGTGAGGTTGCGCGAGTATGTGACTCTCCGGCGCATCCTTCCGAGTGTATGCGCTCGCTCGTCGGGTCCGAGGGGCGGCTGCCGATCGATTCGAAGGGGCGGCTGCCGATCCGTCCGAGCCGGTTCATAACCTTTTTATTGATGTCCGAAGACACCCTGCGTCGCGCAGTGGCCGAGATGGTCGGCGCGTTCACGCTCACGTTCATCGGCGCCGGCGCCGCCACGGCGGCCGGGGTCGTCGGCGACCCCACGCTGATCGGCGTGGCGATCGCCAACGGCCTGGCGATCGGCGTGATGGTGTGCGCGCTCGGGCACATCTCCGGCGGGCACTTCAACCCCGCGATCACCTTCGGGTTCCTCGTCACGCGGAAAATCAAGCCGGCGCTCGCCGGCGTCTACTGGATCGCGCAGCTCGGCGGTGCGGCGCTGGCGGCGCTGCTCGTCAAGCAACTCCTGCCGCGGGCGCTCACCGAAGCGAGCAAGCTGGGCGTGCCGGCGCTCGGGCACGGCGTCGACGCCGGCTCCGGCATGCTGCTGGAGGCGATCCTCACGTTCTTCCTGGTGTTCGTCGTGTTCGGCGCCGCGGTCGACACGCGCGGCCCGTTCAACGCCGTGGCCGGCCTGGCGATCGGCCTGACGATCTCCATCGATGTGCTGTTCGGCGGCCCCTTCACCGGCGCCGCGATGAACCCCTCGCGCGCGTTCGGCCCGCAGCTGGTGGGCGACCATTGGGCAAACGGCTGGGTGTGGTACGTCGGGCCGGTGCTCGGCGCGTCGGTCGCGGCGCTGGTCTACCAATTCCTATACCTGCGCAAGACCGAGCCCAAGCCCGAGCCACCGGCGCCCGCAGAGGCGCAGGCCGCACAGCCCTAGCTCAGTCGCGCCCATACACGGGACTATCCTGGGCGCGTGGTCCAACCGCCCCGCATCTACCTCGCCCGCCACGGCCAGACCGCCTACAACGCCGAGGGCCGCTTCCAGGGACAGGGTGCTGTGCCGCTCGATGAGACCGGGCGCGCGCAGGCGCAGGAGCTGGCCGCGCGCGCGGTCGCATACGAGTTCGAGGTGCTTTGGTGCAGCCCGCTGCTGCGCGCCCGCGAAACCGCCGACGCCGTGGCGCTACGCACGGGCATCGAGCCCTGCGAGGACGCGCGGTTGATGGAGACTGACGCCGGCGATTGGACCGACCGCTCGTTCGCCGATGTGCAGGCGGAGGACCCTAAAGGCTTCGCCCGCTTCGTCGCCGGCGACCCCACGTTCGCGTTCCCCGGCGGCGAGTCGTTCGCGCAGCAGGCTGTGCGCGTCGCCGACGCGCTCGCGGAGATCGAGCGTGGCGCGGCACCGGCACTGGTGGTGTGCCACGGTGGGGTCATCCGCATCGCGCTCTATCAGCGCACCAGAGATCCGGCGATGCAGGGCGAGCGCGTCGCCAACGCGGCGATCGTCCCGCTCGAAGCTACAGCGACCGCAACCGGCGAAACTCCTCGCGCGCCGAGTACGGCCGGCCCCACATCTGCGTGACCTCGGCGCGGCCCTCGCGCACCTCGCGCACCGCCAGCTCACCCTCGATGCCGGCGTCGTCGAGCAGGCTGAGCGCGCAGTGCACCGCGGGCGCGGCGGCCGCATGGCCGAAGCGGTGGGCGACCAGGAGGCGCCAGTGCCAGTCGTGCTTGGAGTAGGGGCTCGCGTTGCAGGTGACGAGATACACCGCCGCTTCCACGTAGCGCGACTCGTCCGCGATCCGCAGGTCGAGCTCGAGGTCAGTCCAGTCGTCGGGGAGCGTGTCCACGATCTGCTGGAAGGTGTCGGCCAAGGGCATCGCATTGAAGCCTACCGAGCGGCGCGGGGGTGGCGGTCGCATCGCACGATGGCTCGCGGGCTCGCGCCGGCCGCCTGCGGCTCCTATCCTCGACTTCATGGCCGCAACCGACACACTGTTCGCGGAGCACGAGGCGCTCACCGAGCGCTGTGGACTGGTCGATCGCTCCGAGCGCGGCAAGCTCGCGCTCACCGGCGCCGGCGCTGTCGAGTTCCTCAACGGCCAGGTCACCAATGAGCTGGCCGACCTGCGCCCCGGCGATGGCCGTTATGCCGCCTTCCTGACGCACAAGGGCAAGATGCTCGGCGATCTGCGCATCCTTGCGGTGGGGCCCGACCCCGACGGCCCGCCGACTGAGCTGCTGCTCGACACCGAGCGCGCGACGCTTCAGGTGCTGTTCGACACGATCCGCCACTACAAGATCGGCTACGACGTCGAGCTGCACAAGCGCACGCTTCAGTGCGGGCTGCTCTCACTGGTGGGACCCGAGTGCATAAGCGTCGTGGGCTGCGAACCCCCTGCTGCCGAGCATGCCCACCTACAGGGCCGAGTCGGCGATCGGCCCGTGCGGCTCATCGCGACCGCTGACGGCGTTGACGTGCTGTGCGCGGCACCGGATCTCGAAGCCGTCCGGATGAGTCTGTTGGGCACGAGCGCCATCGCTGTCAGCGAAGCGGCAGCGGAGATCGTACGCGTCGAGCGCGGACGGCCCCGCTATGGCGTGGACATCGACGACACCACCATCCCCCAGGAGGCCGGTCTCAATGAGCGCGCGGTGAGCTTCACGAAGGGCTGCTACGTCGGCCAGGAGACCGTGGCGCGGTTGTACTACAGGGGCAAGCCCAACCGCCACCTGCGCGGCCTGCGCATGTCGGCTGCGGCTGCACGCGGCGACGAGTTGAGCCTTGGAGAGCGCCCGGTGGGCCACCTGGGCAGCGTGGTCGAGTCTCCACGCCTGGGCACGATCGGTCTGGCGCTCGTGCGCCGCGAGGCCTCCCCCGGCGACACACTCGGCGTCGGCGAGCGGCGCGCGACCGCCGAAGTGCTCGAACTACCGTTCCCGGCCTAAGGGCCCACGACAAAGTATCTGACGGTGCGGTGCGGCCGCTTCGTGGCGGTCTGCGCCACCCGCGATGCTCGCCGTGCTACAAGCACGGCTGCGCTCGCGTGCGTCGCATCCCATCCACGAATCGACCACCCGATCCCGCCATCTACATTGTCGTGAGCCCTGACGACTCAGCCGGCGTCCGAGCGCCCGCCGCCCGGCCGGCGCTCGTGCAGCTGCTTGCGGATCGCCGCCTTCAGCACCTTGACCGCGTCGGGCCGCGGCGGCGTGTCGATCGTGTTGCGGACGTTCGGCCCGCGCACGGTCGCTTTCGTGCGCGCTGGCGGCTTGCGCGGCTCATCGAACGGATTACGTTCAGTCATCGCCATTGTCGTCGGTCGGCACTCCCGATTCCTGAGTGTACGCCTGCCACTGCTCGTTCAGAAGGTCCACCAGCTGGGCGGCGAGCAGCGGCGAGAAGGAGACGCGCGAGACGACGATCCCCTGCTGCCCCTGGGGCCCGATCCGCAGGAAGTCGAGCGTGAACTCGTGCGGCGTGCGCGCGATCGAGGCGGCGTTCGCCCATTTGCCCGCGAACTCCTCCGGGGGCATGATGATGTTGGGGCCCTGCTGAGACTCCTCCGGCTGGTGCTCCTCCGCCATCGCTGGAGCGTAGCGCGAGGGAGGGGCGCGCGGCTGTAGGATTCGCTTTCCGTCCCGTTTCCGAGATGCGAGGTGCAGCGTTCAAGTGGCAATCGATCTGAAGCAGATATCCGAGGTGGACGCCGAGCCCGGGCAGCTGCCCGCGACGATGGCCGCGTGGGTGATCCGCCAGGAGCGCGAGGGCGAACCGAAGGACGCCTTCCAGGTCGAGGAGATCGAGGTCCCCGAGCCGGGCGCGTTCGAGGTGATCGTGCGCGTGATGGCGGCGGGCGTCAACTACAACAACGTATGGGCGGCGCTCGGCAAGCCGGTGGGCGTGTGGCGCTACGGTGACCACCCCGAGCACGGCCACCACATCGGTGGCAGCGACGCCTCGGGCATCGTCTGGAAGGTCGGCCCCGGCGTCACTCGCTGGAAGCCCGGCGACGAGGTCGTGGTGCACTGCAACCAGGCCTCCTACGAGGACCCCGTGGTCCACGGCCTCGACCCGATGGCCGCCCCCTCGCAGAGGATCTGGGGGTATGAGACGACGTGGGGCTCGTTCGCCCAGTTCACCAAAGTGCAGGCCCAGCAGCTGCTGCCCAAGCCGTCTTCGCTCACCTGGGAGGAGGCCGCCTCCTACGGCCTCGTGTACTTCACCGCGTATCGCATGTTGGTCACCCGCTGCAACCTGCAGGCCGGGCAGAAGGTGCTGATCTGGGGCGCCGCCGGCGGGCTCGGCGTGTTCGCTACCCAGCTGTGCGCCGCCGCCGGCGCGCGCTGCGTGGGCGTAGTCTCCTCCGCGGAGAAGGGCGCGCTCGTCAAGCGCCTGGGCGCCGTCGACTACATCGACCGCGCCGACTTCGCGGGGATGATGCGCACCGGCAAGGAGACCCCCGAGGAGGAGAAGGCCCGCTTCGGCGTCTCCCGCGAATTCGCCAAGCGCGTGAAGGAGATCCTCGGCGACGCCCCCGACATCGTCTTCGAGCACGTGGGGCAGGCCACGTTCCCCACCTCGGTGTTCACCGTCAAGACGTTCGGCAAGGTCGTGATCTGCGCCGGCACGACCGGCTTCAACCTCGACTTCGATGTGCGCTACCTGTGGATGAAGCAGAAGGAGATCCTCGGCAGCCACTTCGCCAACGCGTACGAGTGCACGAAGGCCAACGAGCTGATCGACTCCGGCCAGATCCGCCCCGTGCTGTGGCGCACGCTCGGCTTCGAGGGCGTCGCCGAAGCGCACCAGCTGATGCTCGAAAACAAGCATCTCGGGAAGATCTCGATCCTCGTCGGCGCCGAGTCCGAGGGGCTCGGCAGGACCGCCGATGGACCAGGCGCGATTCACGCGGAGGTGGGAGGCTGATGTTGTTCTTTTGCCCCACCGGCCAGCGGGGTCGCGGCCCCGCGACCGAGGAGGTGCACGGCTGATGGCAGACAACGGCAACGGCACCGTCATCGTTCCCTGGTACGCCACCGGTTTCCGCGCCGAGGGCTTCGGCGCCGTGCTGGAGGAGGTCGCCGCGATCGCGCTGCGTTACCGCGCCGACTCCTACGCGGTGTATCGCTCGCGCGACGACAAATACCGCTACCAGCAGTTCGCCCACTTCGAGCGCTACGCCGACTGGACGCGCTACTGGGAAGGCCCCGAGATGATCGACTTCCGCGCCCAGCACTCCTCCTGGT
>DATMMB010000378.1:0-2410 GCA_035569895.1 Solirubrobacteraceae bacterium
TGGCGCGCCGTCGATCGACGAGCGCTCGTTCACGACTCCTCCTCGACCCGCGCGCCGACGCTGCCGTCGGCGAAGCGCAGCCGCAGCCGCTCCCGCTCGCGGGCACGCGCGGCGCTCGTCAGCGGCTTGCCGTCGTTGTCCTGCACGAGCGCGTACCCGCGCTCCAGCGTGCGCTGGGGATCGTGCGCCGCCAGCGCCAGCGCGAGGCGCTCCAGCTCGCGCGGATGCCGGCGCCGGCAGTCGCCGATCGCCGCGCGCGCCTTGCGCTCGAGCACGACTCCCCGCCGCTGCGTCGACACACGCTCCAGCGCCAGCCGGCGTCGAGCAGCGGCGCGAGCCTCGCGCAACTGCTGGTGCAGCCGTGCGCGCTGGCGGCCGAGCTGCTCGGCGGGGGCGCGGGAGAGCGCCGCCAGCGTTCGCGCCCGGCCGAGCACCGCACGGCGGCCGTCGCGGCTCAGGCGCTCCGCCGCCCGCACGAGCTCCCCGCGCGCCCGCGCGCAGTCCACGCCCACCGCCTCCTGCGCGGCGTGCGTTGGCGTCGAGCAGCTCACCGCCGCCACCTCGTCCAGCAGCGTGCGGTCGGTGTGGTGGCCGACTGACGCGATCACCGGCAGACTCAGCAGCGCCACCGCGCGGCACAGCGTCTCGTCGCAGAAGCACATCAGGTCGGCGAGCGATCCCCCGCCGCGCGCGACGATCGCGACGTCCACGCCGCCCACCGCGGCGAGGTCGGTGAGCGCGCGCGCGACCGCGGGCGCGGCGTGGCGGTCTTGCACGGGGGCAAAGCCCCATACCACCCTGCCCGCCCAGCCGCGGCGGTGCAGCCCGGCGAGCACGTCGTCGCGCGCCTTGCCCCCCTCGCCGGTGACCACGCCGATCGCGCGCGGCAGCAGCGGGCGGGGGAGGTGGCGCTGGCGCTCCAACAGGCCCTCGGCCGCGAACGTCCTGCGCAGACGCTCGATCCGCGCGAGCAGATCCCCCTCGCCGGCGACGCGCAGGTCGCTGACAGCGAAGCTGAAGCTCGGCGAGGCGCTGGCGCTGCCGGGGTAGTAGTCGCAGCCGCCCGCCACCACCACCTGCATCCCCTCCTTGACGGTGCCCGCGCGCCGCACGATCGCCTCCCAGTCGGCACGCCACACCGCGCAGGGGATCGCGCCGGCGGCGTCGCGCAGCTCGAAGTACACGCGCGCCCGCCCGCTGCGCAGATCGGCCAGCTCGCCCTCCAACTGCACACGCGCGAACGCGCGCAACCGCGCGCGCAGCGCCGCCGCATACTCGCCCACGCCGAACGGGCCCGCGAGCGCGCTGCCCGGAATGCCCGTCGGCTGGGCGTCGACTGTCGCGAGCACGCCGCCGCCGGACATCGCATCCGATTCCCTCACCATCGTCTCAGCATAGATAGGCGCTAGGATCGACTCCCGTGGCACGTGCCCGTTCGCGCAAGCGTCGTCCCACCGGCGCGAAACGGGCGCCGGCGGGGGGCAACGGCGCCACGCCCGCGGGGGATGCCGCCGGTGCGGCCACCGCCGGGGCGGTGTCCGCACCCACTCGCGCCCGCTCCAATCGCGACGCGGGCGCCGCACGCGCGACCCGTCGCAACCAGCCCACCTCCGCGCGACGCACGCCGCCCTCCCCGGCTGCCCCCACCTACGGCGAGCGCCCCAACGCCCCCTGGCACCCGCTGCCGCTCTCCGAGCTTCTGATCCTGATCGGCGCGATCGGTGCGGCGCTCGGGCTGGCGCGCACCGGCCACGGCGGCTTCGCCAACGGGGGATCGCTGCTGCTCGCCGGGCTCGCGGCGGTGGCGCTCGGCACGATCGAGGTGACGCTGCGCGAGCACCGCAGCGGCTACCGCTCGCACACGGTGATGCTCGCCGCGCTGGCGGTGCTGCTGTTCGACACCGTCCTCGTGCTGGCGCTCACCGCGATCACCTCGCTGCCGCGAGCGTTCACGGTCGTGCTCGTCGCACTCGATATGGCGCTGTTCGCCGTCTGCTTCAAAGTGCTCCGCGCGCGCTTCCTCGACGCTCGCCACGCGCGGGTGGTCAGGGAAGGGTGAGCGCTGGAGCCTGGTCGGCGGCCGGCAACGGCTCCGACGGCGACCGCGGCTCTGCCTCACGGGGCAGCCGGACGCCGGGGACGTCGTAGTCCAGCCGGTTGTCCCGGCCGGCGATCACAGTCGGATCGCCGCAAATCTCGATCAGGCGCGAGAACGTGCGCATGCCGATGTGGTCGGCCAGCTCGTACGCGTCGGGGCCGTCGGCGTCGGCGTCGATGTCGGAGGTGAACACGATCGCGCGTTGCTCCTCGTAGCGGGCGTTGACGATCAGATAGAGCTGCTCCAGCACCCATTCGGTGGGGCGCACCACACGCAGGTCCTCGATGTGCAGGAGCTCGACTTCGGCCAACG
>DATMMB010000379.1:0-6426 GCA_035569895.1 Solirubrobacteraceae bacterium
TGCTCGAGCAGCTCCCCCACGTCCATTCCCAGCCGCTGCGCGGCGAGGGCGTAAGGCTCGCTCACGACCGGCATGTCGCCCTGGGTGGCGCGGATCACGGCGATGTCGCGCTCGTCGTAGGCGACCGACTCCAGCACCGCCTCCTGCTGCGGTGTCCCCTCGCTGGCGAGCGCCTCGGTGTCGCCCTCCATCTCCAGGTCCATCCTGATCTTGAACAGCTTCAGCGTCGGCAGCTGGCGGATCGACTCCGCGCCGGTGAGCCGCTGCAGCACCTCCAGCGTGCCCTCCAGGCCGAGGGGCGAATCGGGCTCGGTGGCGAGCGTGAACCACATGTTGAAGTCGTGGTTTCGCAGGTAGTTGTGCGAGACCCCGGGATGCGAATTGACGATCTTCGCCGCTCGCCACGGGTGCTCGGGATCGACCTTCGCCGCCACCAGCATCGAGGAGTAGCCGAGCGCGCGCGTGTCGTAGATGGGAGTGACCTGGCGGATGATCCGCTCCTGCAGCAGCCGCCGCACGCGCTCCAACACCTGCTCCTCCGGGATCTCCGCCGCACGCGCCACCGCCGCATACGGTCGGGGCTCCAGGGGAAAGCTGCCCTGCATCAGATTGAGCAGCCTGCGGTCGAGCTCGTCGAGCGCCACCGCGGCGCCCGCGGCGCGGCTGCGTGTCTTCGGAACGGCGCCACCTGCGCGATCGACCCCGGTCGATCCGCCGGCGGATGGCCGCGAAAAGCCGGCCGGCGGCGGAGCAGTCGGGCCGGGTGCGGCCGAGCGCTCCACTGAGGTGTCTACCGGCTCAGCCATCGCGCGGCATCCTCAGCGTGGTAGGTGATGATGATGTCGGCGCCCGCGCGGCGCAGCGAGGTGAGGATCTCGAGCACGGTGGCGCGCTCCTGCAGATACCCCGCGGCGGCGGCGGCCTTCACCATCGCGTACTCGCCGCTGACGTTGTAGGCAACCACCGGCAGGCGCGTCTCGCGGCGCACCGCGGCGATCAGGTCGCCGTAGGCGAGCGCCGGCTTGACCATCACCATGTCCGCCCCCTCCTCCACGTCGAGCAGCGTCTCGCGCAGCGCCTCGCGGCCGTTGGCGGGGTCGAGCTGGTAGCCGCGGCGATCGCCGAACGCAGGCGCGGAGCCGGCGGCGTCGCGGAAGGGGCCGTAGAAGGCGGAGGCGAACTTGGAGGAGTAGGCGAGGATCGGGGTGTCGGCGAAGCCCTCGCCGTCTAGCTCGGAGCGGATCGCGCCGACACGGCCGTCCATCATGTCCGACGGCGCGACGATGTCGGCGCCGGCACGGGCGTGGCTGACCGCGGCGCGCGCCAGGAGCTCCACCGAGGCGTCGTTGTCGACGGCTGGTGATTGGGGGGAGGAGGGGTGGGGGTCGCCGAGCACGCCGCAGTGGCCGTGGGCGGTGTACTCGCATAGACACACGTCGGTGATCACCAACAGCTCCGGCAGCGCGCGCTTGAAAGCCCGCACGCACAGCTGCACGACGCCCTCCTCGTCCCACGCCGAGGAGCCCTCGGCGTCCTTCTCCGCGGGGACACCGAACAGCAACACCGCGCCGATCCCGAGCGCCGCGGCGGCGCGCGCCTGCTCGAGCGCCGCGGAGATCGATAGCCGCTCGATGCCCGGCATCCCGGCGATCGGCTCGCGGGGGGGACCGGACTCGGCGACGAACAGCGGCAGCACCAGCTGGCCGGCGCGCAGGTCGGTCTCGCGCACGAGGCCGCGCAAAGCGGGCGTGGCGCGCAGCCGGCGCAGACGCGTCTGGGGAAAGGCCATCACCCGTCGAGGATACCCTTCGCGGCCCGCACGGCGAACGGGCCGTGCGGGCGCGCCGCAGATGCCACGCACCACGACCGAGGCGACGCACGCTCAATCCACGCGCCGCAACCCGAGGCGCGCCAACAGCGCGAACAGCGCGGTGAGGCCAAGCAGGTGCACGAGCGAGATCGCGAGCCCCGGCGAGCTGCGGTTGACCGCCGCGTCGAGCGCCTGCAGAGCGGCCCTGTAGGGGAACACGAACGAGATCGCGCGGATCGCGTCGTAGAGCCCGCCCGCAACCGCGCCCGCCGGCACGAGCGCGAGAAAGGCGAGCGGCAGCGACAGCAGGAAGGCGAGCAGCGAGGCGGCGCGCACCTCGCGGGCGAGCGCGCCGATCGCCACACCGAGCGCCGCGAACGCGAGCGCGCCGAGGGCGAGGGCCACAAGCCATGCGGCGAAGCGGCTCCATTCCAGATGCACGAAAGCGCCGATGCCCGCGAGCAGCGCGAACGACACCACCAGCGAGGCGCCGGCGGCGAGCAGCAGCTTCTGCGCGATCAACAGCTCGCGGGTCACGAGCGCCCGCCCCGGCCGCGCGAGCGTGGCGCCCGCGCCGGCGGAGCCTCTGACGAGCCGCGCTAGCATGTGCTCTTCGCGCTCCAAAGCGATCCCGCCGGCGGCGAGCAGCACGCAGAGGAACATCAAGGAGATGCTCACCGCGACGACGACCGCGTAGGCGTCCAGGGGGGTGCGACCGCCGCGCAGGTAGGCGCTCGTCACCTGGATGGGCTGGCTGATCGTGCTCAGCACGTCGCGGCTGACGCCGAGGTTTTGGTTGGCGAACTCGGCGAACTCGGCGACGCGCTGCAGTTGCGCGCGGTCGGCCGTGGCGGGGTGGTGGGCGATGACGGTGCGCACGAGCGCGGGGATTTCGCCGAGGCCGGGAAGGTTTTGCGGCGTTCCGGCGACGCCGAGGTTGCCGCCGCGCTGCAGGGCGCCGATCACCCGCGCCGCCACCTGGCGGATCTCGTTGGAAAGCTCGAGGTTGGCCTGCGCAAGCGCCGATTCGATCGTCGAGTGCACGAAGCTCTGCTCCAAGGCGTCGCCGTTGTAGATCACTTCGACGTGCGCCTGGCGCGTGACCGAGGAGAGGCGGGAGGCGAGGTTGGCGGGGATCACGATCCCCGCGAGCGCCCTGCCGGAGCGGACCGCCTGCACCGCTTGCGCGCGGGTGGCGACGGGGAGCGGCTGCACCTGGGTGAGCAGCTGGCCGTAGTAGTGCGCGACGTTCAGGCGCGTGCCGCCGAGTTCGACCGTCGCGGTGGGGGGTACGAGGTTGGCGATCGCGACCTTCGGCTTGGACGGCGCGCGCGAGATCGCCAGGCCGATCAGCAGCGCCACGGCGATCGGGTAGAGCACGAGCACCCCCACCAAAAGCCGCGAGCGGGCGAGGATCAAAAGATCCTTCTTCAGCATCCACCTCATCGGCCGACCCGCCCGCCGTAGGCGCCGGCCGCTGCCGGCGGGCACGTGGTGAGACCGCTGCGCGCGAGGGCGGCGTGGCCGGTCCTCATCATCAGTGGCCTCGCGCCCGCAGGAACTCGACAAACGCTCCTTCGAAGCCGAGCCCGCCGTCGCTGCCGGCCGCCGTCGCGAGCTCTCCGGGAGACCCGTTGAAGAGGAGCTCGCCATCGGCCAGCACCACCACGCGCTGCGCGTAGCGCTCGGCCTCGGCGACGTTGTGGGTGGAGAAGAGCACGCAGCGGCCCGCCCGCGAAAACGCGCAAATGAAATGCCACAGCCGCTCGCGCTGGCGCGGGTCCAGCGATGAGGAGGGCTCGTCCAGCACCAGCAGGGTCGGCTCGGAGAGCAGACCGATCGCGATGTTGACGCGCTGGCGGTTGCCGCCCGAGAGGCGCTCCACGCGCTCGGCGGCCCGCTCGCGCAGACCCGTCTGCTCGATCATCGCCGCCACCGCAGCGGCGAGATCGAAACTCCCACCCGCCCTACGCTCCAGGCGCGCGAACAGCTCCAGGTTCTCAGCAACAGAGAGACGCGAGTAGAGCGCCGGGGTTTGAGGTACCCAGCCGACGCGGCCCGCGTCCGCCATTCGCACCTCGCCGCCGGTCGGTGGTTGGACGCCGGCGACGATCGACAGCAGCGTGGTCTTGCCGGCGCCGTTGGGGCCGATCACCGCCACCATCTCGCCGGCATCGGCGTCGAAGCTGACGCTGCGCAGCGCCTCGCGCTCGCCGTAGCGCTTGCTGACGCCGCGCACATCGAGCAATGGCGCGGTGTGCGGCGTGGGTTGCTCGATCAAGGTCGGGCCGTCCAAGGCATCTGAGAGCCGACTCCGTCGACGAGGACGCCGGCGGGGGGAGCGGGGGCGGGCATACCGCTCACAACATCCCGCCCGGCGAGCGCTCCCAGCGCTCGAGCTCCAGGTGGCGGCGCAGGTAGACGAACGTCTCGCGCAGCACCGCGAGGATCGGCAGCGCCACGAGCGCGCCGACCACACCGTAGAGCTGCAGGCCGAGCAGCAGCGCGAAGATCACGAGCAGCGGGTTGATGCGCAGCGTGTGGCCAAAGATCTGCGGCGCGACGACGTGGCCCTCCAGCTGCTGCAGTCCGATGAACAGCAGCGTCACCCACACCGCCGAGATCGGGTTGGTGAGCAGCGCCACGAGCACCGGCGGCAGCGCGCCGAGGATCGGGCCGATATAGGGGATCAGCTCCATGACGCCGTAGAACATCGCGAACGCCACCGCGTACTTCTGCCCGTCAGGGAAGATCCCGAGCACGCCGAAGACGTACAGCGCGATGCCGGTGGAGGCGCCCATCACCAAGCTGAACAGGAGCTGGCCGCCCACGTAGCGGGAGACGGCGTGCTGGGTGAGCGTGGGGTAGTCGTCGGCGGGCGTGCCGTCGCCGTCGGGCATCGCCCGGCGCACCAGCCGCCCGATGCGCTCGCCGTAGAGCAGCATGTAGACGGAGAGCACGAAGATCAGCACGAGGTCGAAGATCGCGGAGGCCACTTCGGTGAGCAGCGCGCCGCCGAAGGAGGCGAGTGAGCCGGCGCTTTTGGCGATTTTCTGCTGGATGGTTTGCAGCGCCGTTTTGCCCTGCTTGATGAACTTCACGTGGACGCCGTGCCGGTTGAGCCAGCTCTGGAAGTTGGCGAGCGTTTCGTTGGCTTCGTCGACCAGTTTGGGGAGGTTGTGGGTGAACGACTGGACCTGGTGGAAGATCGGGTTGGCCAGCAGGAAGCCGATCCCGACCAATGTCAGGAAGAATGCAAGGTACACAGCGAGCACCGCCAGGCCGCGGGGAAGGCGCGAGCGCTGGAGGAGAGCCACGGCCGGATTGAGGATCAGCGCGATGAGCGCCGCGACGACGAACACCACGAGCACTTTCCCCGCGGCGCGCGCCAGCGCCCACAACGCCAGCAGCGCGAGCGGCAGCACCACCAGCTGCACCCAGCGCGGCACCGTCACGCGCGGGATTGAGGTCCCCGCCCGCCCAGCGGCGGGCGCGCTCTCGCCGACCAACTCGCGCTCCTGCGGTTGCGGCGCGGCTGCCTCCTCAACGCTCACTGGGGCCAAGTATGGCTGAGGCCGAGGCGACGATCCTGTTCGTCGGCGACCTCGTCGGCAGCATCGGGCGGCACACGCTGATCGACTGCCTGCCGCTGCTGCGCGAGCGCTACGAACCCACATTCGTGGTGGTCAACGGCGAGAACGTCGCCGGCGGGCTGGGGATCACGCCGAAGTCGGCCAAACAGCTGCTGGCGGCGGGAGTGGACGCGATCACGCTCGGCAACCACGCCTACCACCACCGCGAGATCTACTCCTACCTCGACCACGAGCCGCGGATCGTGCGTCCCGCCAACTACCTGCGCGGCCAGCCGGGACGGGGGGTGTGCGTGGTGGAGAGCGCGGCGGGGGTGCGCCTGGGAGTGATCAACCTCAGCGGCAGCCTCTACCTGCGCGCGGGGCGCTCGGCGTTCGTCGAGATCGACGGCGCGTTGAAGGAGTCGGGCGAGGCGGAGCACATCCTCGTGGACATGCACGCCGAGGCGACCAGCGAGAAGATCGCGCTCGGCTGGCACCTCGATGGACGCGTGAGCGCTGTGGTGGGCACCCACACGCACATCCCCACCGCGGACGCGCGCGTGCTACCGGGCGGCACCGCGTACATCACCGACGTCGGCATGACCGGCCCGCGCGGCGGCGTGATCGGCGTCAAGCGCGAGCTGGCGCTGCAGGCGCTGATCACGCAGATGCCGGTGCGCTTTCAGACCTCCGAGGAGGACCCGTGGCTGAACGGAGTCGTGATCCGCTGCTCGCGGCCGCGGCAGGCCGACTCGATCGAGCAGGTGCTGATGCCGCGACCACTGGCGGCGGCGCCATAGCCGCGGCGGGCCGCGGCTCTTCGGCGGGAGCGCGATCCTCGGCGGCAGCGGCCTCGACGATGGTCGGCCCGGCATCGGCGGCGAGCAGCGCGACCATCACCAGCGGGAAGAACCAGACGATGTAGAGGTAGAACCAGTATTCGAGACCCAGCTGCAGCACGATCAGGATCGCCGCGGCGGCGGCGGCGAGCGAGGGGATCGCGCGCGCTCCCCCGGGGCGCGGGATCACGGCAAGCCCCAGTGC
>DATMMB010000380.1:0-2175 GCA_035569895.1 Solirubrobacteraceae bacterium
GAGGCGGTGAGCACGGGACGCGAGCCCTGGTGGAAGTCCAGGTGCCAGAGACCGTGCACGTGCGTCACCTCGTACGAACGCGTCTCACGCGCGACGAACGGCTCGCCGCCCGCTTGCTCGCGATGGCGACGTTTGCGCGCGCGCAAGAGGCCCTGGCCTTTCATGAAGCGGCACAGCGTCGGGTAGCTGGGAACGGGCCCCAGACGCGGATCCTCGCGAGCGAGCGCGAGCAGGTTGTCGTGATGGAGCTGGAAGCTCCATCGGGGGTGATCGCGATGCTGGCGGGCGATCGCTTCGGCGAGCGCGCCGCCGAGGCTGGGGTGGGTGCCGGCGTGGCCGTGGACTTTGCGTGCGAGGGCAGCGAAGGGATCTGTGGCCGCGCGAGCGACGTACCACCATCGCTCGATGGTCTTGAACGAGAAGCGGATGGACTCGCCGTTGGTCGGGTGGCGCCAGGCGCGCGCGGCGAGCTCCTCGATGCGGCCTTTGAGCTCGCCCGCGTCGGCGGGAGAAGCGAGCAGAGGGCCGACGATCTGAAAGCGTAGACGGGCCCATCGCACACGCGCGCTGGGCGCGTGATCGGTATCGGTCATGCGATTCGCGCGCGGAGCGATGGGCTCCGGCGCTACGGCGACGACCCTACGCGAGCGCGAGAAAACAAGGGTAGCGGCATCTTCTGCGCGAACGCGGGGGCGCGCGACCGGTCATGCAAGGACCCGCAGCAAACGCGATCCGCTCGGCGTGCCCGCCGTCGTGAGCGGCGCCAACCAGAGGAGCAGCTTCGAGACGCGCGCGGCCGGCGCGCCGCCGAGTCGATCGAGGATGGAAGTCGGCAACGTGCTTCGCGAGAAGGACGGCACCAGCCGCGCCGACAGCTCCACGAACGGGGCGCTCGTCGTGAACGGCCCTCGCCACCAGCGAAGCCAGCGTCGCGTCGTGCGCGCCGCGACGCCGGTCGCTCGCTCCGCGGCCCGAGCGCTCGCGGCGACCAACGCGATCGCGCTCACGACAATCACGACGGCCCCGACGTACACGCGTCGGCCGAGAAACCGCACCGACGGCGGCGTCGCCCGATGACGGCACCCATCGCGGCCGCAGCAGAGGCTGAATCGTCGCCCGAATGCCTCGGCCGCCGGGGCTATCTGCCCACCTCGAGGTTTGCGCGGATAGTCGCCGCGATACAGCGGGCCCCCGCAGTCGCGGCATGGCTCCTCCGCCGCGCGCTCCACGATCGCCCTGTCGATCGCCGTCAGCCCCTCAAAAAACTCGATCCCAAGCTCAATCCGGTCGAACATCGTCGCCTCCGTTTCTGGCAACTCGGAGGCGAGCCCCTCGGAACGACTTTGAACAAGTTTTCTGAGGGGCCTCGTTTGTCCGGCCCTCAGCAAACGTGAGTGGAACCGGACCGGGGGCCCTCAGCCTGCGTGACGCTGCTCAGTTTCGGAGCCGCTCGATGGCGTGCTGCGCGCAGCGCACGAAGTGCGCAGGCTCCTTGTCCTCGAAGGGACGCTCCTGGTTGCGTTGCCAGACCTGGTACTTCGACAGGTCCAGCGTCTTGGACCGGCTCCAGTAGGTCTGATCGATCAATCCAAGCGGGGTCCCATCCCCCGCGACAGCGAGAGCGCTGGTTACCATGACTCCGCTGACCGGTACCTGACGCGTGCCGACCGGACCGAAGCCCTTTCGGCCCGTCTCGTCCGGCAGCGACAATGACGAGCCGTCGATCACCACGTAGACGTATCCCCGGCCTTTTGCCCGCTCCGCCGTCGCCGAGAACACGCCCTCGCTGACCGTCTTTGCGCTCGCCTGAGGGCTCTCCAGAAAGTCGTACGCGCCCTCCCGCTCCTTGGCCTTGTCGAACACCGCCGACACCTTACCGGACGGGTTGAGCGCTGCTCCCACCGCCATTTGCACAAGGCGTCGAGTCCGCCGAACGTCGCCTAGAGCCGCCCGACCAAACTCCTCATGCGCCCATGAACGGGCCGTTGCCGTCTTCATGTCGCCAGCAACGGCTCACTTCCCGAGTAAATTCCGAAAGCTCCACGCGGATGGAAACAATGGTCAGGCGAAGGCGCCAAGAGAATCGAGAGGTGGAGTTCCCCCGGTTGCGTTGACACCTAGGCCGCGCAGGTGAGGGCCTAGTCGCTCTCGGCCTGCGCGGGGGTCTTGTAGCCG